>NZ_JANLOF010000065.1:0-47588 GCF_025466135.1 Pseudomonas sp. 14P_5.3_Bac1
CACAACGGGTCAGTAACTGCTCTCGGGCAAGCTCGCAATAATCGACCGATAGCTGTTCATGCGCTGTTGCTGAACGCGACCATCTTCCAGCGCCTTGAGCAGTGCACAGCCCGGTTCGCGGTCGTGTTTGCAGTCGCGGAAGCGGCAGGTGCCGATCAGGTCGTTGAACTCGATGAAACCCGCTTCCACATCGGCACGGCTGACGTGGCCGAGGCCGAATTCACGGATGCCTGGGGAGTCGATCAGTTCGCCGCCGCCGGGGAAGTGGAACAACCGCGCGGTGGTGGTGGTGTGGGTGCCCTGGCCGGACAGTTCCGACAGCGGGCCCACGCGTGTGTCGACTTCTGGCAGCAAGCTGTTGACCAGCGACGACTTGCCCACGCCCGACTGGCCGACGAACACACTGATGCGCCCGTCCAACTGCTGTTGCAGCTGTTCCATGCCATTGCCGTGATGCGCCGAGACTTCCAGCACCGGGTAACCCAGCGTGCGGTAGACCGCCAGCAGCGCGTTGAGCGCCGGGGCGTTTTGCTCGTCGATCAAGTCGAACTTGTTCAACAGCAACAGCGGGCGAATGCCGGCATGCTCGGCCGCGACCAGGTAACGGTCGATCAGATTGGCATGCGGCTCGGGCAGCGGCGCGAACACGATCACGATCATGTCGACGTTGGCGGCCACCGGCTTGAGCTGGCCGCGGCTGTCAGGGCGACGCAATTCGGTGGTGCGGGGCAGCTGGGCGACGATCACGCCGATCCCCTGGTTGCCGGCGCGCCACACGACCTTGTCGCCGGTCACCAGCGCAGGCAGGTTGGCGCGCAAGTGGCAGCGGGAAACAGAGCCTGCGAGTTCGCCTTCCAGCGCCTCGACTTCGACCTGCACACCAAAGTGCGCGATCACCAGGCCCGTCTGTTCGGGGCCCAGGTCGCCGCCCTCGAGCGCCTCAACGGCGGAGGATTCACGTTTGGCGGCGCGAGCTGCGCGTTCACCTTGGATCTTTTCGATGCGCCAGTTTTGGCGACGATTGAGCTGGCGTTTGGCCATGGGTGTTCCGTGTCGATAATGCAAAAGTTAGGTAAAACGGTCGCGAGTCTAGCACGCCCCTGCCTGCTAAACTGCGCAGCTACGCCAAGGTGCCAAGAGAATCAAGCCATGCAAAACCCACAGAACCTGATTTGGATCGATCTGGAAATGACCGGTCTGAACCCCGACACCGACGTCATCATCGAGATGGCGACGATTGTCACCGACAGCAATCTCAACACCTTGGCCGAAGGTCCGGTGATCGCCATTCACCACAGCGACGCCGTCCTTGCCACCATGGATGAATGGAACACGCGCACCCACGGCAACTCCGGCCTGACCCAGCGGGTGCGAGACAGCCGCATCAGCATGCGCGACGCCGAAGCTGAAACCATCGCCTTCCTGGAAAAATGGGTGCCCAAGGGCAAGTCGCCGATCTGCGGCAACAGCATCTGCCAGGACCGCCGCTTCCTTTATACGCACATGAAAGCGCTGGAAAGCTACTTCCACTACCGCAACCTGGATGTGTCGACCCTCAAAGAGCTGGCCGCGCGCTGGGCGCCGGAAGTCAAAGACAGCTTCCATAAAGGCAGCACGCATTTGGCGTTGGATGACATTCGCGAGTCGATTGCTGAGCTGCAGCATTACCGTAAGCATTTCATCAAGGCTTGAATCTGTGGCGCCTAGCCCGGCGCCATCGCAGGCAAGCCAGCTCCCACATTTTGATGTGTGAATACATTCAAGTGTGGGAGCTGGCTTGCCTGCGATGCTGTTGACGCGGTCTTTCGCCTGGCGCCCCCTTTTGGTGCCATCACCAAATGATTAGACTGCGCGCCTCATTGCAAGGATCGCCATCATGCTGTTGATGCTCTACCTCATCGCCATCACCGCCGAAGCCATGACCGGCGCGCTGTCCGCAGGGCGGCGTGGCATGGACTGGTTTGGGGTGGTGCTGATTGCTTGCGTCACGGCATTGGGCGGTGGTTCGATGCGCGATGTGTTGCTTGGGCATTACCCGTTGACCTGGGTCAAACACCCGGAATACCTGGTGCTGACCTCCGTCGCTGCGTTGGTGACGATTTTTATCGCACCGTTGATGCGCCACCTGCGTTCACTGTTCCTGGCGCTGGACGCCGTGGGCCTGGTGGCGTTCACCTTGATCGGCTGCATGACCGCCCTGGAAATGGGCCACGGCATGTTGGTGGCGTCAGTCAGCGGCGTGATCACTGGCGTATTCGGCGGCATCCTGCGGGATATTTTCTGCAACGACATCCCGCTGATCTTCCGCCGCGAGCTGTACGCCAGCGTGTCGTTCCTTGCCGCCTGGTTCTACATGCTCTGCCTTTATCTGCAGTTGCCCAGCGAGCAAGCAATTCTGCTGACCTTGTTCAGCGGCTTTCTGTTGCGCCTGCTGGCCATCCGTTTTCACTGGGAAATGCCCAAGTTCGTCTACAACGACGACGTGCACTAGCGCGTAGCGTGCTGGTTGAGTGCCCACTCGACGTGTTCGCGCACCAAGTCCGATGGGTAATCCCGGCGCGCCTTCAAGGCTTCAAGCACTGGAATGCTCGACGGCGCATTGCCCAGGCCCACGGCCAGGTTGCGCAGCCAGCGTTCATAACCGGCGCGGCGTAGTGGCGAACCTTCGGTGCTGCTGAGAAATTTATCCTCGTCCCACATAAACAATTCGGCCAGCTCGGCGTTATCCAGGTTGTGCCGAGGCTTGAAATCGCCTTCGTCGGTAGGTCGGGCGAAACGATTCCACGGGCAAACGATCTGACAGTCATCGCAACCGAACACGCGATTGCCGATCAGCGGGCGCAGGTCTTCAGGAATCGAGCTTTTGAGCTCGATGGTGAGGTAGGAAATGCAGCGTCGTGCGTCCAGTACATAGGGACCGACAAACGCGTTGGTGGGGCAAATATCCAGGCAAGCAGTGCAGCGGCCGCAGTGCTCGGTGGCGTGAGGCGGATCTACAGGCAGTGGCAAATCGACAAACAGCTCGCTGAGGAAGAAATAGCTGCCGGCCTTGCGATTGAGCACCAGGGTGTTTTTGCCGATCCAGCCGAGACCGGCCTGCTCGGCGATGGCTTTTTCCAGCACCGGCGCGCTGTCGACAAACGCGCGAAAGCCAAACGGGCCGATCTGGGTCTGAATGCGATCGGCCAGTTGCTGCACGCGCTTGCGGATCAGCTTGTGGTAGTCGCGGCCGAGGGCGTAACGGGATATGTAGGCTTTTTCTGGCTTGGCCAGCAACTGCGCCATTTGGGTGTCGCCTGGCAGATAATCCATGCGCAGCGAGACCACGCGCAGCGTGCCCGGCACCAGTTCATCAGGGTGCGAGCGTTTGCTGCCATGGGCGCCCATGTAGTCCATCTCGCCGTGGTAGCCCGCGTCGAGCCAACGTTGCAGGTGCTGTTCATGCTCGGCCAGGTCCAGGCCGCTGATGCCGACTTGTTGAAAGCCCAGCTCGCGACCCCAGTCTTTGATCGATTGGGCAAGGGCGGGCAAATCGGTGGTGATGGCAGGCATGAGACAAGGGAAACCGCAGGTGAGATAGGTATAATTCTGCCAGACATCGGAGCTTGAAGACGCATGCCGCAGACAAAACACGCAATAACCGACGTACAGCCGCTGTTGCACGGCCATTTGCCGCAACTGGCTGCACGCTCCCCGGATGCCCATAAAGGCCAGTTCGGTCACCTGCTGGTTATCGGCGGCGACCACGGCTTTGGCGGCGCCGCGCTGCTGAGCGCCGAAAGCGCCTTGCGCAGCGGCGCGGGCATGGTCTCGCTGGCCACCCGCCCTGAGCACGTCTCCGCCGCACTGGCGCGCCTGCCGGAAGTCATGACGGTTGGCGTGAGTTCGGCCAATCAGTTGATGGGGCTGCTGGAAAAAATTTCGGTGATCGTCATCGGTCCAGGCCTCGCAGAGGCGTCCTGGGGCAAAAGCCTGTTATCCGTCGCCGCCAACGCCAAACAGGCGCAAGTCTGGGATGCGGACGCCTTGAATCAACTGGCTACCGGCAGCGTCAGCCTGCCGGCCAACTCGGTGATCACGCCACATCCTGGCGAAGCAGCGCGCTTGATGGGCATGAAGACAGCCGAGGTTCAGGCCGATCGCCTTAAGGTGGCGCGCGCGTTGAGCCAGAAATTCAATGCAGTGGCTATTCTCAAGGGTGCTGGCAGTTTGATTGCCAGCCCGGACGGGCGTGTTTCGCGCTGTGATCAGGGCCACCCGGCGATGGCCACGGCGGGCCTGGGCGATGTGCTGAGTGGTCTGGTCGGCGCGTTGCTGGCCCAGGGCATGCCGGCTTATGAAGCCAGCTGCCTGGCGGTGTGGTTGCACGCCACGGCGGGGGATCGCCAAGGCACTTTCGGTCGCGGGCTGGCTGCCAGCGACCTGATACCTGCCATTCGTCAATTGCTGGAGGAGCAGTCACCGTGTCTGACGTAACGCTTTTTCTGGGCGATGAAGACGCCATGGTTGCGTTCGGAAATCGCATTGCCCAAGTCACGAACGGCGCGGGGCTGATCTTTCTCGAAGGCGACCTGGGGGCGGGCAAGACCACGCTGTCACGCGGCATTATTCGCGGGTTGGGCCACACAGGCGCGGTAAAAAGCCCGACGTTCACTCTGGTCGAACCCTACGAGATCGGTAGGGTTCGCGCCTTCCATTTCGACCTGTATCGTCTGGTCGATCCGGAAGAACTGGAATACATGGGCATCCGTGATTACTTCGACGAAGACGCTTTGTGCCTGATCGAGTGGCCAGATAAAGGCACAGGCTTTTTGCCAAAGCCGGACCTGACCATTACCATTACGCCGCATGACCACGGACGTCAGCTGAAGTTGTTGCCCCAGAGCGCGCGCGGTGAGTCGTGGTGCGCCGCTCTGGCACTGGAATTCAAATAAAATTGGTGGGGTTAGGTATGCGCTTTCGCGCGATGGTTGCTGTCGTAGGGGTGTTGCTTGCGGCAATGACTTTCAATGCTCTGGCTGCTTCACAGGTGAAAAGTGTTCGCCTGTGGCGAGCGCCGGATAACACGCGACTGGTGTTTGACCTGTCTGGCCCGGTCCAGCACAGCGTCTTTACCCTCACGGCGCCTGATCGCCTGGTGATCGACATTAACGGTGCGACCCTGGCCGCGCCGTTGAAAGTCTCTACCGCCAACACGCCGATTACCTCGATGCGCTCGGCGCAGCGCACGCCAACCGACCTGCGAGTGGTGATCGACCTAAAAAAAGCGGTGACCCCGAAAAGCTTTGTGCTGGCGCCGAACGCCCAATATGGCAACCGCTTGGTGGTCGACCTGTTCGACAATGCCGCCGATGCCGCACCGCCGCCTGCGCCGACGCCAAGCGTGGCGACTGTGCCGGCCGTGCCGGTCAATCCATCGCAGCCTCAGGTCAAGCTGCCACCGCCGCCGCCCGCGCCTGCGGGTAAGCGCGACATTATTGTGGTGATCGACGCCGGTCACGGCGGTGAAGACCCGGGCGCCTCCGGCTCGCGCGGCCAGCATGAAAAAGACGTGGTGCTGGCCATCGCCCGTGAACTGCAACGTCAGGTCAGTGGCATGAAAGGCTATCGCGCCGAGCTGACCCGTACCGGCGACTACTTCATTCCTTTGCGTGGCCGTACCGAAATCGCTCGCAAGAAGGGCGCCGACCTGTTCGTGTCGATCCACGCCGACGCCGCGCCATCGGCCGCTGCCTTCGGCGCCTCGGTGTTTGCCCTGTCGGATCGCGGCGCCACGTCCGAGACCGCGCGCTGGCTGGCGGACAGCGAAAACCGTTCCGACTTGATCGGCGGGGCCGGCAACGTGTCCCTCGACGACAAAGACAAAATGCTCGCCGGCGTACTGCTCGACCTGTCGATGACTGCTTCGCTGACCTCCAGCTTGAACGTTGGCCAGAAGGTTCTGAGCAACATCGGTCGCGTGACCTCGCTGCACAAACAGCGCGTGGAGCAGGCCGGGTTCATGGTGTTGAAGTCGCCGGACATTCCATCGATCCTGGTCGAAACCGGGTTTATCTCCAACTCCAACGAAGCCTCGAAGCTGGCCAGCGCCAGCCACCAGCAGGCGTTGGCGCGCTCGATCAGCGCCGGCATTCGCCAGTTCTTCCAGCAGAACCCGCCGCCGGGCACCTACATTGCCTGGCTGCGTGACTCCGGGAAAATCGCTCAGGGCCCACGTGACCATCGCGTACAGCCTGGCGACACCCTGGCGATGCTGGCCGTGCGTTTTCAGGTGTCGGCCGCTACCTTGCGCAGCGCCAATAACCTGAAGACCGACGAGTTGAAAGTCGGCCAGGTGTTGACCATCCCTGGCACCGAATTGGCGGCGCAATAATGAGTGAATCAGTCCTCAACAGCGGTTCGCGCATCGAGCTGCTCAGCCCGCGCCTGGCCAACCAGATTGCCGCGGGCGAGGTGGTTGAGCGCCCGGCGTCGGTGATCAAGGAGCTGCTGGAAAACAGCATCGACTCTGGCGCAAAGCGCATTGATGTCGATGTGGAGCAGGGCGGCGTCAAGCTGCTGCGCGTGCGCGACGACGGCAGCGGCATCTCTTCCGATGACCTGCCGCTGGCGCTGGCGCGTCACGCCACCAGCAAGATTCGCGACCTGGAAGACCTTGAACGGGTGATGAGCCTGGGTTTTCGCGGTGAGGCGCTGGCGTCTATCAGCTCGGTGGCGCGCCTGACCCTGACTTCGCGCACCCGCAGCGCCGAGCAGGCCTGGCAAGTGGAAACCGAAGGCCGCGACATGGCGCCCAGGGTTCAGCCGGCGGCGCACCCGGTGGGCACTTCGGTGGAAGTGCGCGACCTGTTCTTCAATACCCCCGCGCGGCGCAAATTCCTCAAGGCCGAAAAAACCGAATTCGATCACCTGCAAGAAGTCATCAAGCGCCTGGCCTTGGCGCGTTTCGACGTAGCGTTTCATTTGCGCCATAACGGCAAGACCATCCTCAGCCTGCACGAAGCCCATGACGACGCGGCGCGCGCTCGGCGTGTGTCGGCAATCTGTGGCGCGGGTTTCCTGGAGCAGGCGCTGCCGATTGAGATCGAGCGCAATGGCTTGCGGCTGTGGGGCTGGGTGGGTTTGCCAACCTTTTCCCGTAGCCAGGCGGACTTGCAGTATTTCTTTGTGAATGGCCGCGCGGTGCGCGACAAGCTGGTGGCGCACGCGGTGCGCCAGGCCTACCGCGACGTGCTGTTCAACGGGCGGCATCCTACGTTTGTACTGTTTTTTGAAGTCGATCCGTCGGTGGTCGACGTCAACGTGCACCCGACCAAGCATGAAGTGCGCTTCCGTGACGGGCGCATGGTGCATGACTTCCTTTATGGCACCTTGCACCGCGCTCTTGGCGATGTGCGCCCGGATGATCAGTTGTCTGCGCCGATCGTGACGGCCGTTGTGCGCCCGAGTGGCCCGGAAGCCGGCGAGTTCGGCCCTCAAGGCGAAATGAGCCTGGCCGCCAACCTGCTGCAATCGCCACAGCCTCAGCCTGCTTACACGGCGCCGGGTTCCGGGTCGGGCGCGGGTTATCAGTATCAATACACGCCGCGTCCGCAGTCGGCAGTGCCGGTGGCAGAAGCCCAGGCGGCCTATCGCGAGTTTTTCGCGCCGCTGCCGGGGGCCGAGCCCACTGCTGTCGCGTTGCCAGAAGGTGGCGGTGATATCCCGCCGCTGGGCTATGCGCTGGCGCAACTCAAGGGCATCTACATTCTGGCGGAAAACGCCCACGGCCTGGTGCTGGTGGACATGCACGCCGCCCATGAGCGGATCATGTACGAGCGCTTGAAGATCGCCATGGCCAGCGAAGGCCTCAGCGGCCAGCCATTGCTGGTGCCCGAATCCCTGGCCGTCAGCCAGCGTGAAGCCGATTGCGCTGAGGAGCACCACAGCGTGTTCCAGAAACTGGGGTTCGAGTTGCAGCGCCTGGGCCCGGAAACCCTGGCGATCCGCCAGATTCCTGCGCTGCTCAAACAAGCTGAAGCTAACCGTCTGGTCGCCGACGTACTCGCGGACCTGATGGAATACGGCACCAGTGACCGCATCCAGGCACACATCAACGAACTGCTCGGCACCATGGCCTGCCACGGCGCGATCCGCGCCAACCGCCGGCTGGCCTTGCCAGAAATGAACGGTTTGCTGCGCGACATGGAAAACACCGAGCGCAGCGGACAATGCAACCACGGCCGACCGACCTGGACCCAAATGGGCCTGGACGATCTGGACAAACTGTTCTTGCGCGGCCGTTGATGAGCGCCTTGCCCCCCGCAATTTTCCTGATGGGCCCCACGGCTGCCGGCAAGACTGACCTGGCCATCGAGCTGACCAAGGTGTTGCCGTGCGAGCTGATCAGTGTCGACTCTGCCCTGGTTTACCGGGACATGGACATCGGCACGGCCAAGCCTTCAAAAGCGCTGCTGGCCGAGTATCCGCATAAGCTGATCGACATTATCGACCCGGCCGAGAGCTATTCTGCGGCAGATTTTCGCACCGATGCCTTGGCCGCCATGGCCGAAATCACCGCGCGGGGCAATATTCCGCTGCTGGTGGGCGGCACGATGCTCTACTACAAGGCGTTGCAGGAAGGTCTGGCGGATATGCCGCCGGCCGACGCGCAGGTTCGCGCCGAACTCGAGGAAGAGGCTGCACGCCTTGGCTGGCAAGCCCTGCACGACCAATTGGCGGCGGTTGACCCGGTGTCGGCGGCGCGCATTCATCCCAATGACCCGCAGCGACTCACTCGCGCCCTGGAAGTCTGGCGGGTCAGCGGCCAGACAATGACTGAACATCGGCTGAAACAAACTGCGCAAAGTGCTGACGCAGGCGCGTCTGGACAGGCAGTATTACCCTATACTGTGGCGAATCTGGCCATTGCTCCGGCAAATCGTCAGGTGCTGCATGAACGAATTGCACAAAGATTCACAATTATGTTGGAACAGGGGTTTGTGGATGAGGTCGTAGCACTGCGTTCCCGAGGTGACCTGCATGCTGGGTTGCCGTCGATACGTGCTGTTGGCTACCGCCAAGTCTGGGATCATCTGGATGGCAAGCTGACGTCAGCCGAAATGCAGGAGCGCGGCATCATTGCCACGCGCCAATTGGCGAAACGCCAGTTCACCTGGTTGCGCAGCTGGAGCGATTTGCACTGGCTGGACAGCCTGGACAGCGACAATCTGTCACGCGCCTTGAAATACTTGGGAACGGTCTCCATATTGAGCTGAGTCCTTGCAATTGCCGTCTATCCTTGGGGGTGTGACGGCCATAAGCTATCTATTTTCCGAATTTTATTATTGATCCTTAAAGGAGTGCGGCACATGTCAAAAGGGCATTCGCTACAAGAC
Organism: Pseudomonas sp. 14P_5.3_Bac1; assembly: GCF_025466135.1. Lineage (NCBI taxonomy): Bacteria > Pseudomonadati > Pseudomonadota > Gammaproteobacteria > Pseudomonadales > Pseudomonadaceae > Pseudomonas > Pseudomonas sp. 14P_5.3_Bac1. Next base: position 9,378 of record NZ_JANLOF010000065.1, read on the forward strand.
CCTTACTTGAATACTTTACGTAAAGAGAAAGTGGGGGTTTCCATCTACCTGGTCAACGGGATCAAGCTGCAAGGCACGATCGAGTCGTTCGACCAGTTCGTGATCCTGCTGAAAAATACCGTCAGCCAGATGGTTTACAAGCACGCTATCTCGACAGTCGTTCCCGTTCGTCCTATCCGTCTGCCTAGCGCAACTGATACCGAACAGGGTGACGCTGAGCCAGGTAACGCCTGATAGGAGTCTCCTTTGTTCTTTGAGCGCCACGGTGGTGGTGAGCGAGTAATCCTCGTTCACTTGGATGGACAGGACCCTGAGGCGCGCGAAGATCCGCAGGAGTTTCAGGAGTTGGCAAATTCGGCCGGCGCCGAGACCGTTGCGTTTTTTAACGTACCGCGTCATCGGCCAACCGCCAAATTCCTGATCGGCAGCGGCAAGGTCGAGGAACTGCGCGACCTGGTCCATGCTGAAGAAGCCGATCTGGTGATCTTCAATCACACCCTCACGCCTAGTCAGGAACGTAACCTCGAACGTGTTTTCGAGTGTCGCGTGATCGACCGTACAGGTCTGATTCTCGATATTTTCGCCCAACGCGCCCGTACCCATGAAGGCAAGCTCCAGGTCGAACTGGCCCAGCTTGACCACATGAGCACCCGGCTGGTTCGCGGCTGGACTCACCTTGAGCGTCAGGGTGGCGGTATCGGCATGCGCGGTCCGGGTGAAACCCAGCTGGAAACCGACCGCCGTCTGCTGCGGGTTCGCCTGCGTCAGATCAAGGGTCGCCTGGAAAAAGTGCGCAGCCAGCGTGAGCAATCGCGTCGCGGCCGCATGCGGGCGGACATCCCTACCGTTTCCCTGGTGGGCTATACCAACGCCGGCAAATCCACCCTGTTCAATAACGTGACGAAATCGGACGTGTACGCGGCCGACCAACTGTTCGCCACCCTCGACCCGACCTTGCGCCGTCTGGAACTGGACGACCTGGGGCCGATTGTCCTGGCCGACACCGTGGGTTTCATTCGTCACTTGCCTCACAAGCTGGTCGAGGCGTTTCGGTCTACGCTCGAAGAGTCGAGCAATTCCGACCTGCTGTTGCACGTGATCGATGCGGCCGAACCGGATCGCATGTTGCAAATCGAGCAGGTGATGGTGGTGCTGGGCGAGATTGGTGCACAGGACTTGCCGATCCTCGAGGTCTATAACAAACTCGATTTGCTTGAAGGCGTTGAGCCACAAATTCAGCGTGATGAAGACGGCAAGCCCCAGCGGGTCTGGCTGTCGGCGCGCGATGGCAGTGGTTTGGAATTGCTTGAACAAGCCATTGCCGAGTTGCTGGGCAGCGATTTGTTTGTCGGCACCTTGCGCTTGCCTCAGCGTTTTGCTCGACTGCGTGCACAGTTTTTCGAGCTGGGCGCCGTACAGAAAGAAGAATACGACGAAGAAGGTGTCAGCTTGCTGGCCGTTCGATTGCCGCGCTCGGAGCTGAATCGGCTGGTCAGCCGTGAAGGTGTGGTGCCGACGGAGTTCATCGAACAACACACTTTGCAATAAAAGCCTCCGAAAGCGGTTGTGCCGCAGTAGCAGGCATTCTGTAGCATTGGTCGGCGCGCCGTGGGTGCGTCTTTGCTTTATCAGATGGAGAGCGCTATGGCTTGGAATGAGCCGGGTGGCAACTCGAATAATCAGGATCCTTGGGGTGGTAAGCGCCGCAATAATGGTGACCGCAAGGGGCCACCGGATCTCGACGAGGCCTTCCGAAAGCTGCAGGAAAGCCTGAATGGGTTGTTCGGTGGTGGGAAAAAACGTGGTGGTGACGACGGCGGTCGCACAAGCAAGGGCGGTGGCTATGGCCTGCTGGGCCTGGGTCTTGTCGTGCTCGCAGCCGTGTGGCTGTACAGCGCGGTTTATGTCGTGGACGAGCAGGAGCAGGCCGTGGTGCTGCGCTTCGGCAAGTACTACGAGACTGTCGGCCCGGGCCTGAATATCTACTTCCCCCCGATCGACAAGAAGTACATGGAAAACGTCACGCGTGAGCGTGCCTATACCAAGCAGGGCCAGATGCTGACCGAAGACGAGAACATCGTCGAAGTGCCGCTGACCGTGCAGTACAAGATCAGCAACCTGCAGGACTTCGTGCTGAACGTTGATCAGCCAGAAATCAGCCTGCAACATGCAACCGAAAGTGCACTGCGTCACGTGGTCGGTTCCACCGCCATGGACCAGGTGCTGACCGAAGGTCGTGAATTGATGGCCAGCGAGATCAAGGAGCGCCTGCAACGGTTCCTCGACACTTATCGCACCGGTATCACCGTTACCCAGGTGAACGTACAGAGCGCAGCTGCACCGCGCGAAGTGCAGGAAGCCTTTGACGACGTGATCCGCGCCCGTGAAGACGAGCAGCGTTCGCGCAACCAGGCTGAGACCTATGCAAACGGCGTCGTGCCGGAAGCGCGCGGTCAGGCCCAGCGTATCCTCGAGGATGCCAATGGTTACCGCGACGAAGTGGTTTCCCGCGCCAAGGGTGAGGCGGATCGCTTCACCAAGCTGGTCGCCGAGTACCGCAAAGCCCCGGAAGTCACGCGTGAGCGTCTGTACCTGGACACCATGCAGGAAGTCTTCAGTAACACCAGCAAGGTTCTCGTGACCGGCAGCAAAGGTGGGCAGAATAACCTGTTGTACCTGCCGCTGGACAAGATGATCGAAGGTGGTCGTAGCAGCACCAGCGCACCGGCTACCGGTTCGACCGCTGCTGCCAATGAAGCGAGCGCCCGTGCGGCCGCTGACTTGCTGCAACAGCAAACACGTACCAGGGAGAGTCGTTGATGAGCAATAAATCGCTGACCGCCCTGATTGTGGGCGTCGTCGTGGTCATCGCTGCCTGGAACTGCTTCTACATCGTGTCTCAGACCGAGCGCGCGGTGCTGCTGCAATTCGGTCGTGTGGTCCAGGCGGATGTCCAGCCGGGCCTGCATGTGAAAGTCCCCTACGTGAACCAGGTGCGCAAGTTCGACGGCCGCCTGATGACCTTGGATGCACCGACGCAGCGCTTCCTGACCCTGGAAAAGAAAGCCGTGATGGTTGACGCCTACGCCAAGTGGCGCGTCAAGGATGCCGAGCGTTTCTACACCGCGACATCCGGCCTCAAGCAGATTGCCGACGAGCGTTTGTCGCGCCGTCTGGAATCGGGCCTGCGTGACCAGTTCGGTAAACGCACCCTGCACGAGGTGGTGTCCGGTGAGCGTGATGCGCTGATGGCTGACATCACGCGTTCGCTGAACACCATGGCTGAAAAAGAACTGGGCATTGAGGTTGTTGATGTCCGGGTCAAGGCAATCGACCTGCCCAAGGAAGTGAACCGCAGCGTGTTCGAGCGTATGAGCACCGAGCGTGAGCGTGAAGCCCGTGAGCACCGCGCCAAAGGTAACGAGTTGGCCGAAGGTATCCGTGCGGATGCCGACCGTCAGCGCCGTGTACTGCTGGCAGAGGCCTATCGCGAGTCTGAAGAGGCCCGTGGTGATGGCGATGCTCAAGCTGCGGCGATCTACGCCAAGGCTTACGGTCAGGATCAGGAGTTCTACGCGTTCTACCGTAGCCTGCGCGCTTACCGTGAAAGCTTCGCGAACAAAACCGACGTCATGGTGCTGGACCCAAGCAGCGACTTCTTCCGCTACCTGGAAAAGTCCAAGTAACCAGCCGGTGATTCTGTAGGACACACTCCGTCGGGCGGCTAAAATGCCTGGCGGGGTGATCCTTTCAGAAAACGGGTGTATGATGCGGCAGCCGGGAAATTCCCGGCTTTTTTGCGTCTGCATGTTTGATTGTTGTGGTGCGTTGCAGACGCCACAGGTTTTTCGAGGAAAGTGCCCGACGAGGCCGCTAGCAGGCCATTCGTCACGTCGTTCTTGCGCGTTGTTTATGCAGGGGCCGGGCATTTTCTGCTTCACTCAGGGCTCGGCCGAGGGCTGGCCGCCCGGATCATAGGGGAATGGCGTAATGGCAACGGTAGACCGCTGGCTGCTGCCAGATGGCATCGAAGAAGTACTGCCACCAGAAGCTGCGCGCATTGAAGTAGCGCGTCGCCAGGTGTTGGATCTGTTCCAGAGCTGGGGTTACGAGTTTGTCGTGACCCCCCATATCGAGTACCTGGAATCCCTGCTGACCGGCGCGGGCCAGGACCTGGATCTGCGCACCTTCAAGGTCATCGACCCGCAATCGGGTCGGCAAATGGGCTTTCGCGCCGACATCACGCCGCAAGTGGCGCGTATCGATGCGCACACCCTGCGCCGCGAAGGTCCCAGCCGTCTTTGCTATGCCGGCAGCGTGCTGCATGCGCAACCGCGTGCCTTGTCGTCTTCGCGTAGCCCGATTCAATTGGGCGCCGAGTTGTACGGTGATGCCAGCCCGAGCAGCGACGTTGAAGTGATCAGCTTGATGCTGGCCATGCTGCAACTGGCTGACGTGCCGGATGTGCATATGGATCTGGGCCACGTCGGTATCTACCGTGGCCTGGCTCGCGCGGCCGGTTTGTCCGGTGAAGTGGAGCAGCAGTTGTTCGATGCCCTGCAACGCAAGGCTATCGATGAAGTGATCGCCCTTACCGAGGGTGTACCTGCTGACCTCGCCGGCATGCTGCGCGCGCTGGTTGATCTGTGCGGTGGCCGTGAAGTGCTGGTGGCTGCGCGCGAGCGCCTGGCCAATGCGCCGGCGCCCGTATTGGCGGCGCTCGATGACGTGCTGGCGATTGCCGAGCGTTTGTCGGCGCGCTTCCCGCAACTGCCGCTGTATTTTGACCTGGGCGAATTGCGCGGCTACCACTACCACACCGGTGTGGTGTTCGCCGTGTTTGTACCGGGTGTTGGCCAGGCCATCGCCCAAGGCGGTCGTTATGACGATATCGGCGCCGACTTCGGTCGCGCCCGTCCGGCAACCGGCTTTTCCACCGATTTGAAAACCCTGGTGACCCTGGGGCGTGCTGAGGTCGAGCTGCCGTCTGGTGGCGTCTGGATGCCCGACAGCACGGACGCAGCACTCTGGCAGCAGGTTTGCCAGTTGCGCAGTGAGGGTCAGCGTGTCGTCCAGGCTTTGCCTGGGCAGCCATTGGCCGCCGCCCGTGAAGCGGACTGCGACCGGCAATTGATTCTGCAGAACGGGCTTTGGCAAGTATCGCCACTGGCTTCTTGAGTTTTCCTGCCGGCCATCGCCGGCACCAAGTTTGCGCGAATGAGGACAAGTGTTATGGGTAAGAATGTCGTAGTCCTGGGCACCCAATGGGGTGATGAGGGCAAAGGCAAGATCGTTGATCTGCTGACCGAACATGCTGCCGCCGTAGTGCGCTACCAAGGTGGCCACAACGCTGGCCACACCCTGGTCATCGATGGCGAAAAAACCGTCTTGCACCTGATCCCGTCGGGCGTATTGCGCGAAGGCGTACAGTGCCTGATCGGCAACGGCGTGGTGGTTGCACCTGACGCCCTGCTGCGCGAGATCACCAAGCTGGAAGAAAAGGGTGTACCGGTGCGCGAGCGCCTGCGTATCAGCCCGTCCTGCCCGCTGATCCTGTCCTTCCACGTTGCGCTGGACCAGGCCCGTGAAAAGGCCCGTGGCGAGCTGAAGATCGGTACTACCGGTCGCGGCATCGGCCCGGCCTACGAAGACAAGGTTGCACGTCGTGGCCTGCGTGTGGGCGACCTGCTCAACATGCCGCGCTTTGAAGACAAGCTGCGTGAACTGGTGGATTACCACAACTTCATGCTCGTTGGTTACTACAAAGAGCCGGCCATTGAGTTCGAAAAGACCCTGGCCGAGTGCAAAGAGTACGCCGAGCTGCTTAAGCCGCTGATGCTCGACGTGACGGCTGAGCTGCACGACCTGCGTCGCGCCGGCAAAGACATCATGTTCGAAGGCGCCCAGGGCTCGTTGCTCGACATCGACCACGGCACCTACCCGTACGTGACCAGCTCCAACACCACCGCTGGCGGCGTTGCTACCGGTTCGGGTGTCGGCCCGATGTTCCTGGACTACATCCTGGGCATCACCAAGGCTTACACCACGCGCGTAGGTTCGGGCCCGTTCCCGACTGAGCTGTTCGACGAAGTCGGCGCGCACCTGGCCAAGCAAGGTCATGAGTTCGGCGCCACCACCGGCCGTGCTCGTCGTTGCGGCTGGTTCGACGCGGTTATCCTGCGCCGCGCTATCGATGTGAACAGCATCTCGGGCATCTGCCTGACCAAGCTGGACGTACTCGACGGTCTGGAAACCATCAACATCTGCGTCGGCTACAAAGATGCAGACGGTAAGGACGTTGCGCCAACCGACGCTGACAGCTACGTGGGCCTGCAGCCTGTGTACGAAGAAGTGCCGGGCTGGACCGAGTCCACCGTGGGTGCCAAAACCCTGGAAGAGCTGCCAGCTAACGCCCGTGCATACATCAAGCGCGTTGAAGAGCTGATCGGTGCACCAATCGACATTATTTCGACGGGCCCGGACCGCAACGAGACCATCGTTCTGCGTCACCCGTTCGCTTAATAAGCTGTTGATGTAAAAAGCAAAGGGCTCCTTCGGGAGCCCTTTTTCGTATCCGGCTGGCAAACGGCATGACCCTTGCTATGGTTCTTTCTTTCGCGGTGCTATCAAATTAATGGCACCCGTGGTGGAGGGATTTCCAGTGTCTGCCGTTCTCTCATTGTTACAAAGCCGGCTGTTGCGGCCGGTGTTCGTTACCCTTGGTATCGCTCTTTTGGTGCAAGTGCTGGTCGCCGTCGCTCTGACGCGGAGCACGGTCACCGCATTGGAAGCCGATCTGGGCAACCGCCTGGGTATCGACAGCCAGAAACTGTCCGGCGAGCTGGCGCAAGCCGGCAAGGAAGTCACCTCCAGTCTGGACAGTCTGTCTTCGAGCACGCGCCAGCGTCTGACGGCGGGGCTTTCCACGCGCTTGCAGGATGAGCAGAAGCAACTGCGTGCGACCCTGGAAAAAGACCTGCAAGACTCGGCCAGTGACATGGCACAACTGCTGGCCTCGGTGGCGCCACGCGCCATGTGGGACAGCGACGTGCCAACGCTGTCGGAGTTCGCCCGGCGCGCTCAGCGCAATCCCAACGTGCTGTTTGTGGTTTACGACGATGCGGCCGGCGAGCATCTGACCCGTTATCTAAACCGCGACAACCCGATCAACCAGGCATTACTGGCCAAAGGTCAGGGCGACCGTGCGCTGGATAAAGTCCTGGATGCGGCGAAAAATGATCCTGCCGTGTTCTACGTCGAAGCGTCGATCAGCCCCAATGGCGTAGAGATTGGCAAGGTGCGCATGGGTGTTTCGACCGCGGCGGTAGAAACCGACCTGGCGGCACTGGACAAGCGTTTTGCCGCGCTGATCGCCAGCAGTGATCAGCTGGTGGGCGACAGTCTTAAGGGTGCTGCCGCAGACAGCGCGGCCTCCATGGGCGCGCGGCTGCAGTCTGCGCAAGCCACCGCCACGCAGATGGCCGCCAATACCACCAGCGCCGTGCAGGAGACCGCAGGCACCTTGCGCTGGCGCATCGGCATGGGGCTGGCGATGGTTGGGTTCGGCGTATTGCTGCTGATCGCTGTCGTGCTGGGGCGCCGGGTGGTCAATCGCCTGAAGCTGCTGATTGCGGCCATGGATGACCTGGCGGCGGGTGAGGGCGACCTCACCAAGCGCGTGCAAATCAGCAGCAAGGACGAGATCGGCGACATGGCTTCGGCGGTCAATCGCTTTGTGGATAAGTTGCAGCCCATCGTGCGCGAGGCCGGCGATGTGGCCCAGCGCACTGGCGTGGAAATCGGCGCGATGACGTTGCGCAATGCCGGCGCTGATGCGGCGGCGGGCCTGCAGCGTGATGAGGTGGCCGAGAGCTTGCGCGCGCTGTCGCAAATGGCCGATGAGGCCCAGGCCGAAAGCCACGCGATGCAGGCGGCGTTGCAGCAGGTGGTGGATATTCGCCAGGCCACGGATGAAAACTCGCGGACGTCGGCGGAGGTCGGCAGCTTGATCGAAGCGTTGGCCGGGCAGGTGCAAGCCGGCTCCCAGGTCATTGAGCGGCTGGCTCAGCAAAGCGAGCAAATTGAAGTGGTGCTCACAGTGATTCATGGCATTGCCGAGCAGACCAACCTGCTGGCGCTCAACGCGGCCATCGAAGCGGCGCGTGCCGGTGAGACCGGGCGTGGTTTTGCGGTCGTGGCCGATGAAGTGCGGGCGCTGGCGAGTAAAACCCAAAGCTCGACCGGGGATATCCAGGCGCACATCGTGGCGTTGCAGCAAGGCGCGCGCGAGGCGGTGGAAACCATCGGCAAGGCCGGGCGTCAGGCCAATGAAGGTTTGCTGGTGCTGCGCGACAGCGTGCGCTTGCAGCAAACGGTGCAGGCTTCAGTGGAGCAGGTGCACGCAGCAATTGGGTTGGCGACGCGCGCGGCTGAGCATCAGGCGCAGGGTGCGCATGCGGTGCGTGGGCGGGTTGAGGTGATTCATGCCCAGGCCGAGCGTGCCGCTCAAGCGGTGGTGGAAACCACCGCCAGTGGCAAGGTTTTAGATGGATTGGCGGCGCAGTTGAAGGCGAGCCTGGGGCAGTTTCGGGCTTAGCGCCGCCTGTACCGGCGCTATCGCAGGCAAGCCAGCTCCCACATTGGAATGCACTCGAATGTGGGAGCTGGCTTGCCTGCGATAGCGGTCTCAGCGGCTCAAATACATCCGAGTCGTAAGCAGATACACCGGCAACCCTGACACCAAGATCAACAACGCCGCATAAGGCGCCGCCGCCGCGAACTCCACATTCGAGGTATGCGCCCACACGGCCGTCGCCAGCGTGTTCAACCCCGTCGGACTGAGCAGCAACGTCGCCGTCAATTCCTTCATTGCGTCCAGAAACACCAGCGCAAACGCCGCGCCCAATGCCGGGAAAATAATTGGCAAGGTCACCCGGCAAAACGCGCTGAACGACGAGGCGCCCAGCGTGCGCGCTGCCTCTTCCAGTTGCGGCGCCGCCTTGTTCAAGGCCGTACGGATCGGCGCCTGTGCCAGTGGCAAAAACAGCAGCGCATAGGCAATCAAAAGCAGCGCGGAAGTCTGGTACAGCACCGGCACGTAATGCAGGGCGAAATACACCAGCGTCAGCGCGATCACCAAGCCGGGCAGGGCATGCAGCAGGTACGGCAGGCGCTCGGCCCAGATCGCCAGTTGGCCTTTGTAGCGCACCACCAGCAGCCCGACCGGCACGGCCAGCACCAGGCAAAGCGCCGCGCCGCCCAGTGACAGTGCCAGCGACGACAGCAGTGCCTCACTGATCTCGGCCACGGGAAAGGCTGCCGATGAGCCCACCGCCAGCCAGTACCCGAGCATCCCCAGCGGAATACCGCTGCCAATGATCGCCAGCGCCAGGCAATACACCTGACCCAGTGGCGCCCACTTGCCCAGCTTGACCTGTTCGGCATGCCGCGCCGCGCCCTGGCCGATGCGCACGTGCCGGCCCTTGCCGCGCACGCGCAGCTCCAGCCACAGCAGCGTCAGGCACATCACCAGCAACACCGCCGACAGCATCGCGGCGTTGGCATTGCTGAATTCCAGTTCAAATTGTTGGTAGATCGCGGTGGTAAAGGTTTGCAGGCCGATGATCGACAGCGCGCCGAACTCCACCAGCATATGCAAAGCAATCAACAGCGCCCCGGCCAGTAGCGAAGGCCACAGCAAGGGCAGTGTGATACGAAAAAAGACGCCCCAGCGATTCAGCCCCAAGGTGCGGGCCGACTCTTCCAGGGAAGGATCAAGATTGCGCAGCGTCGCCGCCACCGGCAGAAACACCAGCGGGTATTTGGACAGGGTCATCACCAGGATCGCCCCGCCCAGGCCTTCGAAGTTGGCGCTCAGTGACACCCAGGTAAAGCTGCTGACAAACGCCGGCACCGCAAACGGCAGGCACAGGATCACGCCCCATATGCGCCGCCCGGGCAAGTTGCTGCGCTCGAGCAGCCACGCCAGGGACAGGCCGATCACGCCGCAGGCGACCGTCACGCCAATCATCAGCGCCAGGGTGTTGCGCAGCAGGCCGAATACATAGGGGCGCCACAAAAGGTGTATCGCCTCCGCCCAGCCCGCCTGCCATGCTTTGGTCCCGACATAGACCAGCGGCAGCAGGCTCAAGCCAACCAGAAACAGGACGGGGAGCAGCAACCAGATCGACGGGCGCTTGCGTCGCGGGCTCAAACCCCCGCGCAAGGCAGGAGCGGATAGCGATGGGTTCATCAGTTCAAGCCAACGTCACGTTCCAGGTCCAGGGCTTCTTCGGCATTGCCAAGGTCCGCAGGGGTGACTTTCGGCGGTTGCAGCTCGCTGAACGGCTTGAGGCCACGGTTGGATTCCATGCCCTTGCGCAGCGGGTATTCGGCCGAGGTGTTGGTGATCACGCGCTGGCCTTCTTCGCTGGCCATGAAGGCGAGCAACTGTTGGGCTTCCTTGGGGTGCTTGCTGGATTTCAGCGCGGCAGCCGAAGACACGGTGATCAGGCCGCCCGCGTCGCCATCGGTGAAGTAATGCAGCTGGGAATCCAGGTTGGTTTTTTCCTTCTTCAGGGCAAACCAGTAGTAGTTATTCACCAGCACGGTGGCGACTTCGCCGTTCTCCACAGCCTTGAGGGCGACCATGTTGTTGCTGTAGACCTTGCCGAACGCGCGCAAGCCGGTCAGCCATTCTTCAGCGGCTTCGCGGCCGTGCAGTTTGATGATCGCCACGGCTTGTTCCTGGAACGCGCCGCTGGTAGGGACGAAGCCGACTTTGCCTTGCCACTCGGGGCCGGCGAAATCCAGAACCGACTTGGGCAGGTCTTTTTCGGCGATCAGTTTGGGGTTGAACGCGACAACGCGGGTGCGTGCGGTGACGCCCATCCAGTCGCCGTTGCTGCCGACATAATCCTTGGGCAACACGTCGAGGGTGCTGGCATCAATCTTCGCCAGCAGGCCTTGTTCGCCAAGCTTGTTCAGTGGCGGCGACTCTTCGGTGTAGATCACGTCGGCAGGGGAGCGGTCGCCTTCTTCCACGACCTGGCTGGCCAGCTGGTTGCTGCTGCCCTTGCGCACATTGACGTGAATGCCGGTCTTGGCTTCGAAGGCTTTGGCGAGTTCATCGCCGACCTCCTTGTGTTGGCCGTTGTACAAGGTCAATGCAACCTTGTCGGCAGAATAGGCAGCGGGCGAGAGCAGGGTCAGGCCGAGCAGAGTGATGGTCAGGCCACGCAGAAGGGATGTCTTGAGACGGGTATCGCGGATCATCATCCGGGGTTTTCCTCACTTGAGTGCAACAAATCCTTACAAGGATAAACGATAAAACTTCTCAAGTGCGGACAAGCGGGGAAATCGCCAGGCAGGTTTTCAAACACCGGAAACGAAAAAACCCGCTTTCGCGGGTTTGATCTGAATTTGGTGCCCAGGAGAAGACTCGAACTTCCACGACCTTGCGATCACCAGCACCTGAAGCTGGCGTGTCTACCAATTTCACCACCTGGGCTTATCAACAACGCTTGCGCCGTTGATGGAGCGAACTATACGGAGGGCTTTTTGATCTGTAAACCCCTGATTCAAAAATATAAATCAAGATTCTCGTTAAAAATCAAAGGCCTGAAACGCAAAAACCCGCTTTCGCGGGTTTTTGGAGACTCGAGGCAGAACCTTGAGTTTGAAATTGGTGCCCAGGAGAAGACTCGAACTTCCACGACCTTGCGATCACCAGCACCTGAAGCTGGCGTGTCTACCAATTTCACCACCTGGGCAGCATCAACAACGTTGCCGTCGTCGATGGCGCGCACTATACGGAGGCGATTTTGCGCTGTAAAGCCCTGCTATGAAAAAATCCTGGAAAATTTCGTCAGTGGTCGTGCAAGGTGCGTTCCGAGGGCGACAAAGGCCTATAAAACGCTTGTTGATGCCTGAAATTTCCCGTTTCAATACGCGTATGCCAAACTAACCCGCATATAGACAAGGTGAAAACTCTCTAATGGCCGATTGGCAGTCCCTCGATCCCGAGGCCGCTCGTGAAGCGGAAAAATATGAAAACCCTATTCCTAGCCGCGAACTGATCCTGGCGCATCTCGCCGATCGTGGTTCGCCTGCTAGCCGCGAGCAGTTGGTTGAAGAATTCGGTCTGACCACCGAAGACCAGCTCGAAGCCCTGCGCCGCCGTTTGCGTGCCATGGAGCGCGATGCCCAACTGATCTACACCCGCCGAGGCACTTACGCGCCTGTGGACAAGCTCGACCTGATCCTTGGCCGCATCGCCGGCCACCGTGACGGCTTCGGCTTCCTGATCCCGGACGACGGCAGTGACGACCTGTTCATGAGCCCGGCGCAAATGCGCTTGGTGTTCGACGGCGACCGTGCCCTGGCGCGCGTTTCCGGCCTCGACCGTCGTGGTCGCCGTGAAGGCGTGATCGTCGAAGTGGTGTCGCGTGCCCACGAGTCCATCGTCGGCCGTTACTTTGAAGAAGGCGGCATTGGCTTTGTCGTGCCGGATAACCCGAAGGTCCAGCAGGAAGTGCTGATCACCCCGGGCCGCAATGGCGCTGCCAAGGTCGGCCAGTTCGTCGAGGTGAAAATCACCCACTGGCCAACTGCGCGCTTCCAGCCGCAGGGCGACATCGTTGAAGTGGTCGGCAACTACATGGCGCCGGGCATGGAAATCGACGTTGCGCTGCGCACCTACGATATCCCTCACGTCTGGCCTGAGGCTGTGCTCAAAGAAGCCGCCAAGCTCAAGCCGGAAGTGGAAGAAAAAGACAAAGAAAAACGCATCGACCTGCGCCATCTGCCGTTCGTCACCATTGACGGCGAAGATGCCCGCGACTTCGACGATGCGGTTTACTGCGAAGCCAAGCCTGGCAAGCTGCGCCTGTTCTCCGGTGGCTGGAAGTTGTTCGTCGCGATTGCCGACGTGTCCAGCTATGTGAAAATCGGTTCGGCCCTGGATAACGAAGCCCAGGTGCGCGGCAACTCCGTGTACTTCCCGGAGCGCGTGATCCCGATGCTGCCTGAGCAGCTGTCCAACGGCCTGTGCTCGCTGAACCCGAAAGTCGACCGTTTGGCCATGGTGTGCGAGATGACTATCTCGAAAACCGGCGAAATGACGGACTACCAGTTCTACGAGGCGGTGATTCACTCCCAGGCGCGCCTGACCTACAACAAGGTCAGCACCATTCTGGAACAGCCGAAAACCAGCGAAGCCAAGGCCCTGCGCGGTGAGTACGGCCATGTCGTGCCGCACCTCAAGCAGCTGTATTCGCTGTACAAGGTATTGCTCGGCGCTCGTCATGTGCGTGGCGCGATCGACTTTGAAACCCAGGAAACCCGGATTGTCTTCGGCTCCGAGCGCAAGATCGCCGCGATCACGCCGACCACGCGTAACGATGCTCACAAGCTGATCGAGGAATGCATGCTGGCCGCCAACGTGGCCACTGCCGAATTCCTGAAAAAGCACGAGATTCCTGCGCTGTACCGCGTGCACGACGGCCCGCCGCCGGAGCGTCTGGAGAAGCTGCGCGCGTTCCTCGGTGAGCTTGGCCTGTCCCTGCACAAAGGCAAGGACGGCCCGACGCCGAAGGACTACCAGGCACTGCTGGCAAGCATCAAGGACCGTCCGGATTACCACGTGATCCAGACCGTGATGCTGCGCTCTCTGAGCCAGGCGGTGTACAGCGCGGATAACCAGGGCCACTTCGGCCTGAATTACGAGGCGTACACCCACTTCACCTCGCCGATTCGCCGTTACCCGGACCTGCTCACGCACCGCGCGATCCGCAGCGTGATCCATTCCAAGCAGAACACCCCGCACGTCAAGCGCGCCGGTGCCATGACCATTCCGAAGGCGCGGATCTATCCGTACGACGAAGCAGCCCTGGAGCAGTTGGGCGAGCAGTGCTCCATGAGCGAGCGCCGTGCCGACGAAGCCACCCGCGACGTAGTGAACTGGCTCAAGTGCGAGTTCATGAAGGACCGTGTGGGCGAATCGTTCCCGGGTGTGATCACCGCCGTGACCGGCTTTGGCCTGTTCGTCGAGCTGACCGACATCTACGTCGAAGGTCTGGTGCACGTTACCGCGTTGCCGGGCGACTACTACCACTTCGACCCTGTGCATCACCGCCTGGCGGGCGAGCGCACCGGTCGCAGCTTCCGTTTGGGCGACACGGTGGAAGTGCAGGTCATGCGCGTCGACCTCGACGAGCGCAAGATCGACTTCGGCATGCCAGATAAACCAGCCGAGCCGACTGGCCGTAAAAAACGTGGCGCCGAGACGACTGCGCCGGCAAGCAAAGGCAAAGGCGCGCCTGCGAAAGCCGCGGTGGCCGAGCCTGCGTCAGCCAAACCTGCTCGTCGTTCGTCTGTCAAGGACAAGGCCCCCGAAGCCTACCGCCCAAGCGATGCTGCGGCGAAAAACGCCGAGCTGCGCAAGAGCCGCGAGTTGAAGCAGCAGTTGCTCAACGAAGCCAAAAGCGGTGGTAAAGCGGCGTCTGGGGGAAAGTCCCGCGAGGCGGAAAAACCGTCGAGCAAGCCGAGCAAACATCGTAAAGGCCCGCCAAAAGCGGGTTCGGCCCCCGCGAAAAGCGGCGGGTCGCGCAAACCTAAGGCCAAGTCATGAGTCTGGAAAAAATCTACGGCGTGCACGCCGTAGAAGCACTGCTGCGTCATCACCCTAAGCGCGTCAAACAGGTGTGGTTGGCCGAAGGTCGCAGCGAGCCGCGCGTGCAAGCGTTGGTCGAGCTGGCGACCCAGAATAAAGTTGCCATCGGCCAGGCCGAGCGTCGTGAAATGGACGTGTGGGTAGAAGGCGTTCACCAGGGCGTGGTGGCGGACGTCAGTCCGAGCCAGGTTTGGGGCGAGGCAATGCTCGACGAGCTGCTCGACCGTACCGAAGGTGCGCCGCTGCTGCTGGTACTGGACGGCGTGACCGACCCGCACAACCTCGGCGCCTGCCTGCGCTCGGCGGATGCTGCCGGCGCGCTGGCAGTGATCGTGCCCAAAGACAAGTCGGCCACCCTGACACCGGTTGTGCGTAAAGTGGCCTGCGGCGCGGCGGAAGTGATTCCGCTGGTGGCCGTGACCAACCTGGCGCGCACCCTGGAGAAACTCCAGCAGCGTGGCCTGTGGGTCGTGGGCACGGCGGGCGAGGCTGAGGTCAGCATTTACGACCAGGACCTTACCGGCCCGACCATCCTGATCATGGGTGCCGAAGGCAAAGGCATGCGTCGCCTTACCCGTGAGCATTGCGACTACCTGGTGCACTTGCCGATGGCCGGTAGCGTCAGCAGCCTCAACGTTTCAGTCGCAACGGGCGTCTGCCTGTTCGAAGCCCAGCGCCAGCGCGGCGCGAAGGCCAAAGCCAAGAAATAAGGCTTAAGAGCGACGCAAGACCCTGTGGGAGCCGGGCTTGCCCGCGATGGCGGTGTGTCAGTCAGCAGAGAGGTTGACTGTGCCATTGTCATCGCAGGCAAGCCAGCGCCCACTTTTGTTTTGGTGTATTGGAGATTGTTCAAATAATCACCAATCACCTTGCGCCGTTTCTCCCCCTTCTCTACAATTGCGCCCCTTGCCTTCCTGGCAGGCATTTATGTGCCTCCCTGCGGCAAGATCCATAAGTGTCATTCACTCCTTGTCTGACCGTTTTTGAGCGGCAGGCTACAACCCGTAAGGAGCATTCATGCGTCATTACGAAATCATCTTTTTGGTCCACCCGGATCAAAGCGAGCAAGTCGGCGGCATGGTTGAGCGTTACACCAAGCTGATCGAAGAAGACGGCGGCAAAATCCACCGTCTGGAAGATTGGGGCCGTCGTCAACTGGCCTACGCAATCAACAATGTTCACAAGGCTCACTACGTGATGCTGAACGTTGAGTGCACTGGCAAGGCCCTGGCCGAGCTGGAAGACAACTTCCGCTACAACGATGCAGTGATCCGTAACCTGGTCATCCGTCGCGAAGAAGCCGTTACCGGCCAATCCGAGATGCTCAAGGCTGAAGAAAACCGCAGTGAGCGCCGTGAGCGTCGCGACCGTCCTGAGCACGAAGGCGCCGAAAGCGCTGATAGTGATGACAGCGACAACAGCGATAACGCTGACGAGTAATCCACGGACCTTTTAAGGAGCCTATCAAATGGCACGTTTCTTCCGTCGTCGTAAATTCTGCCGCTTCACCGCTGAAGACGTGAAAGAGATCGATTACAAAGATCTCAACACTCTGAAAGCTTACGTATCCGAGACCGGCAAAATCGTTCCAAGCCGCATCACCGGTACCAAAGCACGTTATCAGCGTCAGCTGGCCACCGCTATCAAGCGCGCCCGCTTCCTGGCCCTGCTGGCCTACACCGACAGCCACGGCCGCTGAGACCGGGCAGTCGACAAGTAGTAAGGGATTGAATGCATGCGCGCCTTAGCTGAGTTCATCATGCGCGGTCGCGTGCAGGCCACTCTGGTAGTGGCTGGATGTGCGGCATTGCCGTTGCTTTATTGGTTGGGTGCTGCCGCAGGTTGCCTTGTGCTGCTGCGGCGCGGTTTGAAGGACGCCCTTGGCGTTCTTGCCCTGGGTTTGTTGCCGGCCTTGATCTGGTGGCTGCAAATGGGTGATCCACGGGTACTTCTGGTACTGCTGGGGTCATCGAGCCTTGCGTTGGTTTTACGCGCAAGTGAGTCCTGGGTCCGCACGCTGCTGGTCAGCGTGGCATTGGGGTTGGTGTACTCAGTGATGCTTGGCGCGGCTTTCCGCCCGCAAATCGAGGCGCTGTCGCAGGAAATCGTCAAGATCCTGCCGTTGGCCCTCGGGGATCTCTACCAGCATTTGTCGGTAGATGAGCGAGCGCGGTTTGCGTCACTGATTGCTCCGGTCCTGACCGGCCTGATTGCGGCATTGTTGCAGGTCGTCAGCGTGCTGAGCCTGATTCTTGGGCGTTATTGGCAGGCGTTGTTGTACAACCCGGGTGGTTTTGGTCGCGAGTTTCGCAGTATCAGAATTCCCGCGGGGCCGGCGATGTTGCTGCTGGCGTGCATGGTTGTCGGACCGAACTTCGGTCCACAGATGGCCTTGCTGGCGCCGATTTGCAGCGTACCGCTGGTGTTTGCCGGACTGGCCCTGATTCATGGGCTGGTTGCGCGAAAGCGCCTGGCCAAGTTTTGGCTGGTGGGGTTGTACGTGACGCTGCTGCTGTTCATGCAGCTGATCTATCCGTTACTCGTGGTTTTGGCCATTGTCGACGGCCTGATTGATTTTCGCGGTCGTCTGGCGTCGAAAGACGCTGATAACGCGAACGGTGAAGGTTAAAAGTTAGAGGATTTTCACATGCAACTGATCCTTCTGGAAAAAGTCGCCAACCTGGGCAACCTGGGCGACAAAGTGAACGTTAAGGCCGGCTACGGTCGTAACTACCTGCTGCCATACGGCAAAGCCACCGCTGCAACCGCTGCCAACCTGGCTGCGTTTGAAGAGCGTCGTGCTGAGCTGGAAAAAGCAGCAGCAGACAAAAAAGCTTCGGCCGAAACTCGCGCTGCCCAACTGGCTGAGCTGGAAGTGACTATCACTGCCACCGCCGGTGACGAAGGCAAGCTGTTCGGTTCGATCGGCACCCACGACATCGCTGATGCACTGACCGCCTCCGGCGTTGAAGTGCAGAAGAGCGAAGTTCGTCTGCCGAACGGCACCATCCGCAACGTAGGCGAATTCGACGTAGCCGTGCACCTGCACGCCGAAGTTGAAGCCACCGTACGCGTTGTCGTGGTAGCAGCTTAAAGCAAGCTAACTGACTGGCACCCCGTGTGCCAGGCGGTTAACATCGGGCACGATCCTGTTTACAGGTCGTGCCTTTTGTTTTTCTACAATCCCCTAATTCCAAGTGGCCATGAACGATATTTCAGCTCCTGAGCAATACGATCTGCAAACCGCTGCCCTGAAGGTGCCGCCGCATTCCATCGAGGCCGAACAGGCCGTGCTCGGTGGCTTGATGCTGGACAACAACGCCTGGGAACGCGTGCTGGATCAAGTCTCGGACGGTGATTTCTATCGCCATGACCACCGGCTGATCTTCCGCGCCATCGCCAAGCTGGCCGACCAGAACTCACCGATCGACGTGGTGACCCTGGCCGAGCAGCTGGACAAGGAAGGCCAGACCTCCCAAGTCGGCGGCCTGGGTTATCTGGGCGAACTGGCGAAAAACACGCCGTCCGTCGCCAACATCAAGGCGTATGCCCAGATCGTTCGCGAGCGCGCCACGCTGCGCCAGTTGATCGGCATCAGCACCGAAATCGCCGACAGCGCCTTCAACCCCGAAGGCCGCACCGCCGCCGAGATCCTCGACGAAGCCGAACGCCAGATCTTCCAGATCGCCGAGGCGCGGCCTAAAACCGGCGGCCCGGTCAGCGTCAACGACCTGCTGACCAAGGCCATCGACCGGATCGACACGCTGTTCAACACCGACAACGCCATCACCGGTATCTCCACCGGCTACACCGACCTCGACGAGAAGACCAGCGGCCTGCAGCCGTCCGACTTGATCATCGTCGCCGGC
Organism: Pseudomonas sp. 14P_5.3_Bac1; assembly: GCF_025466135.1. Classification (NCBI taxonomy): domain Bacteria; kingdom Pseudomonadati; phylum Pseudomonadota; class Gammaproteobacteria; order Pseudomonadales; family Pseudomonadaceae; genus Pseudomonas; species Pseudomonas sp. 14P_5.3_Bac1. The sequence goes on from NZ_JANLOF010000065.1 coordinate 27,918, forward strand.
CGTCCATCCATGGGTAAAACCACCTTTGCGATGAACCTGGTGGAAAACGCCGTGTTGCGCAGCGACAAGACCGTGCTGGTGTACTCCCTCGAGATGCCAGGCGAATCGCTGATCATGCGTATGCTTTCCTCGCTCGGTCGGATCGACCAGACCAAAGTCCGTGCCGGTCGCCTGGAAGACGATGATTGGCCGCGCCTGACCTCGGCGGTCAACCTGCTCAATGACCGCAAGCTGTTCATCGATGACACTGCGGGCATCAGCCCCTCGGAGATGCGTGCGCGTACTCGCCGCCTGGTGCGTGAACACGGTGACATCGCCCTGATCATGATCGACTACCTGCAGCTGATGCAGATTCCGGGTTCCAGTGGCGACAACCGGACCAACGAGATTTCCGAAATTTCCCGGTCCCTCAAAGCCCTGGCCAAGGAATTCAACTGCCCGGTGGTGGCGCTGTCGCAGCTCAACCGTTCCCTGGAACAACGTCCCAACAAGCGCCCGGTGAACTCCGACTTGCGCGAATCCGGAGCGATCGAGCAGGATGCTGACGTGATCATGTTTGTGTATCGGGACGAGGTGTACCACCCCGAGACCGAGCACAAAGGCATTGCCGAGATCATCATCGGCAAGCAGCGGAACGGGCCGATCGGCTTTATCCGCCTGGCATTCATCGGTAAGTACACGCGCTTCGAGAACCTCGCGCCGGGCAGTTACAACTTCGACGACGACGAATAATTCTCCAGCGCCTGTAGAGGCCTCATCGCGGGCAAGCCCGCTCTCACACTTGAACGGTGAACACCTTCAAAAGGGGGAGCGGGCTTGCCCGCGATAGCGTCACCACAATTCCGACCATTACCGTCGGAATTGGTCAAATTTTGTGCTATATTCCGCGCCCGCGATTTTTCATCTCAACACCGGTCACCGTCATGCAAACAGCCAAGCCGTTATTTGACTATCCCAAGTACTGGGCCGAATGTTTCGGTCCTGCGCCATTCCTGCCGATGAGCAGGGAGGAGATGGATCAGCTTGGCTGGGATTCCTGCGACATCATCATCGTTACCGGTGATGCGTACGTGGATCACCCGTCGTTCGGCATGGCAATCATCGGCCGGCTGCTGGAGTCCCAGGGCTTTCGCGTCGGGATCATTGCCCAGCCGAACTGGCAGTCCAAAGACGACTTCATGAAGCTCGGCGAGCCGAACCTGTTCTTCGGCGTCGCGGCCGGCAACATGGACTCGATGATCAACCGCTACACCGCCGACAAGAAAATCCGTTCCGACGACGCCTACACCCCAGGCGGCATGGCCGGCAAACGCCCGGACCGCGCGAGCCTGGTGTACAGCCAGCGCTGTAAGGAAGCCTACAAGAACGTGCCGATCGTGCTCGGCGGCATCGAAGCCTCGCTGCGCCGCATCGCCCACTACGACTACTGGCAGGACCGTGTGCGTAACTCGATCCTGATCGACGCCACCGCCGATATCCTGCTGTACGGCAACGCCGAGCGGGCCATCGTCGAAGTCGCCCAGCGCCTATCGTGGGGCCACAAGATCGAAGACATCACCGACGTGCGCGGCACCGCGTTCATTCGCCGTGATACGCCGGCGGGCTGGTACGAAGTGGACTCCACGCGTATCGACCGTCCGGGCAAGATCGACAAGATCATCAACCCGTACGTGAACACCCAGGACACCCAGGCCTGCGCCATCGAGCAAGAGAAAGGCCCGGTGGATGACCCGGAAGAAGCCAAAGTCGTACAGATCCTGGCCAGCCCGAAGATGACCCGCGACAAGACCGTCATCCGCCTGCCATCGGTGGAAAAAGTCCGCGGCGACGCGGTGCTCTATGCGCACGCCAACCGCGTGTTGCACCTGGAAACCAACCCAGGCAACGCCCGCGCCCTGGTGCAGAAGCACGGTGAAGTGGACGTGTGGTTCAACCCGCCGCCCATTCCGATGACCACCGAAGAAATGGACTACGTGTTTGGCATGCCTTACGCACGTGTTCCGCACCCTGTGTACGGCAAGGAAAAGATCCCGGCCTACGACATGATCCGCTTCTCGGTGAACATCATGCGTGGCTGCTTCGGCGGCTGCACCTTCTGCTCGATCACCGAGCACGAAGGCCGCATCATCCAGAACCGTTCCGAAGAGTCGATCATTCGCGAGATCGAAGAGATCCGCGACAAAGTGCCAGGCTTCACCGGGGTGATTTCCGACCTCGGCGGCCCGACCGCGAACATGTACCGCATCGCCTGCAAGAGCCCGGAAATCGAATCCGCGTGCCGCAAGCCGTCGTGCGTGTTCCCAGGCATCTGCCCGAACCTGAACACCGATCACTCGTCGTTGATCCAGCTGTACCGCAGCGCCCGTGCGTTGCCGGGTGTGAAGAAGATTCTGATTGCTTCCGGCCTGCGCTACGACCTCGCGGTCGAGTCGCCGGAATACGTCAAAGAGCTGGTGACCCACCACGTCGGTGGTTACCTGAAGATCGCCCCGGAACACACCGAGGAAGGTCCGCTCAACCAGATGATGAAGCCGGGCATTGGCAGCTATGACAAGTTCAAGCGCATGTTCGAGAAGTACACCAAGGAAGCGGGCAAGGAGCAGTACCTGATTCCTTACTTCATCGCCGCCCACCCGGGCACCACCGATGAAGATATGATGAACCTGGCGCTGTGGCTCAAGGGCAACGGCTTCCGCGCCGACCAGGTGCAGGCGTTCTACCCGTCGCCAATGGCCACCGCCACCGCGATGTACCACTCGGGCAAGAACCCGCTGCGCAAGGTCACCTACAAGAGCGACGCGGTGACCATCGTCAAGAGCGAGGAGCAGCGCCGTCTGCACAAGGCCTTCTTGCGCTACCACGACCCGAAAGGCTGGCCGATGCTGCGTGAAGCGCTGACCCGCATGGGCCGCGCCGACCTGATCGGGCCGGGCAAAGACCAGTTGATTCCACTGCACCAGCCGGCCACCGACAGCTACCAGAGCGCGCGTCGCAAGAACTCGACGCCGGCCGGCAGCCACAAGGTCGCCAAGGAAACCACCACCAGGATCCTCACCCAGCACACCGGCTTGCCACCGCGTGGCAGCGACGGCAGCAACCCGTGGGACAAGCGCGAACAAGCCAAGGCTGCGGCCATGGCGCGCAACAAGCAGGCGGCCAAGGAACGCGCCGACGCGGCCAAGGGCAAGGGCGGCAAGCCTGCGCGCAAGCCGGTCGTGCCGCGTTGATCGCAGCCTGAATACGCAAAACGCCAGCCTCGTGCTGGCGTTTTGCTTTCTAGTCGGTGGGTAGTCTGTTTGTTAAGGTGGCGCGCATTGAATCGCCTTCGCGAGCAAGCCTGCTCCCACATTTGAACGCGTTCTCCATTTGGAATGCGGTCAAATGTGGGAGCAGGCTTGCCCGCGAAAGCGCCAGTTCAGTCACCGCCTATATCAAGGAAGATCACCCCATGAGCAACCCCTTGCTCAACATCGGCATGGACTCCAGCCGCTCCCAGTTCATGGCGCGCCAGCGCATCGAAAGCCAGATCAACCTGCCGCGGCTGTTTGCGGCCATCGATGCAGACCCCGGCATCGTCGGAGCGGGCGTCGTGTACATCGACGCCGACTTCAATGTCGTGACGCTGCGCGAATTCAAGCCCATCTGCAGCATCAAGCCCAAGCGCATCATTTTGCGTGAGGCGCAGAAGTACATCGCCCCCGCGCAGTTTGCCGATCAGGTGACCAACAATCCGCGTGAGTCTCGGCTTGTGGGGGAGGCCGTCAATACGACGTTGTCTTGTGCCGGCGCAATTCTGGGTTGGATTGTGGTGTTCAGCGGCACTGTCGCCGTACCGTTCACAGGTGGCGCTAGCCTGGTGGTGGCGGGCCTGGGCGCCACTGCGGCGGCGGCCAGTACCGCGCAGTGCGTGGTGGGAGGCATGAGAACGTTCAACGAACTCAACGACCCGACCGCCAACGACGATATGGACAACGAGGAATGGTATCGCTATGCAATGCCGGTCTTGGACGCGGCCTCGCTGTTGGGCGCCGGCGCCTCTACCCTGACGACTGTTCGACTGCTGCAGGCTCGAAAAGCAACGACCGGTAGAAGCTGGTACGAGTTGTCCAAGGGTTTGACCCGCCAGCAACGTAAGGCACTCACCAAAGAGTTGCTAAGCCTGAAAGACCCAAGCCTGAGCAATAAGCTGCTGAAGTTGCGCCAGCGCTCCGGTGAGTTGGTGAAGCGCTATTCGGCGACCGAGATCAATCACGCTACCGTTACGCAGATCAGGGATTCCCTCGGTGCCGCCATTGGTTTCACCGGGAGTGCCTTGTCCGGCAACATTCGAACCATTGCAGTGGGGTTGTACGAGGAGCTTGAGTGATGGTGCGCCAAGTCTCGTTAAAAGCTTTTTTGGCTGAGTATTTCCCTGCGTTTATTTGTGCATTTTTCCTTGCCTGTTTTTCCCTGTCCGCTGCCATTTCATTGGCATCCAGTACCTTTTTTCGCGGTGAACCAGAGCGAGCGCGTTACTCCTTTGTAGCGGCGGTTGTCCTGGGGCTGCTCTTGGCAGTCAGCCACTTTGTCATGATCAGGGGCAGAAGCTGGGGCGTTTGGGCCATCGTCGCCTTCTACGTGGTGTGTTTTTTGATCGTATTACCGACCTATGGCTATCGGCCCCATATGGCTGCCTATGCCATTGGGTTGCTGTTTCCAATGCTGGGACTGTTGTTGCTCAACAGTAAGCGTCATCGGGAAATGCGCCGTCAGCTACGAGAAATCCGCCACCTGCGCGAAGCCATGAGCGCAAAGCACAAGGCCCGCTGACTGGGCAGGTGCGCCACGCAGCCTCGCACGCTCGCCATCAATATGTGCAGCGCGTGCACCATTGGACTGACGACGGCGCCGTTTGGGACTCGACGCCGGCCTGCCGCCACGTGGCCGCGACGGCAGCAACCCGGTCGTGCCGCGTTGATCGCAGCCTGAATATGCAAAACGCCAGCCTCGTGCTGGCGTTTTGCTTTCTAGTCGGTGGGTAGTCTGTTTGTTAAGGTGGCGCGCATTGAATCGCCTTCGCGAGCAAGCCCGCTCCCACATTCGACCGCATTCTCCATTTGGAATGCGGTCGAATGTGGGAGCGGGCTTGCCCGCGAAAGCGCCAGTTCAGTCACCACCTATATCAAGGAAGATCACCCCCATGAGCAACCCCTTGCTCAACATCGGCATGGACTCCAACCGCTCCCAATTCATGGCGCGCCAGCGCATCGAAAGCGAACTCAACCTGCCGCGGATATTTGCTGCCATCGACGCCGACCCCAACATCGTTGGTGCAGGCGTGGTGTATATCGACGCCGACTTCAATGTCGTCACCCTGCGTGAGTTCAAACCCATCTGCAGCATTCAGCCCAAGCGCATCATTGTGCGTGAGGCGCAGAAATACGTCGCGCCAGCGCAGTTTGCTGACCAAGTGATGAATAACGCGCGCGAGTCGCGGTTGATCAGCGAAGCCTTCAACACCACCTTGTCCTGCGGCGGCGCGGTGCTGGGTTGGCTGGTGATGTTAAGCGGCACCATCGCGGTGCCGTTCAGCGGTGGCGCCAGCTCGGTCATCACCGTCATTGGCTACACCAGCGCAACCGCCAGTACGGCGTCCTGTTTGATGGGGGCCTTTCGCACCCGCAATGAGATCGTCAACCCTGGCATGAATGATTATCTGGATAACGAGGAGTGGTACCAGACCGCTACCAAGATCATGGATGGCGCCGCCTTGGTGGGCGTGGGCGCGTCTGCGCTGACCACGGTCAAATTGGTCAATGTGGCCCGTGCATCCACCGGCAAAACCCTGCGCCAAGTGCTCAAAGGCCTGAACGGTCAGGAGCGGGAAAAGCTGACAAAAGAGCTGCTGAAAATCGCCGACCCACAGATGTCGACCAAGATGCGCAAGCTGCTGCAATTGCGCGGCGATTTGCCCAAGCGCTTTACCCACACTCAGCTCAAGCACGCCACCATCGTCCAGCTCGGCGACGCTTTCAGTGCAGGGCTGAGCGTCTGGGGGCTGGTGCGCTCGGACAACCCCAAACAGCTCAAAACCTTGGCGATAGGGTTGTACGAGGAGCTTGAATAATGAATGGCGTCCCGTCATTGAAACCCTTTTTGCTAGAACATTTTCCCTCGTTCATCGGCGTGATTCTCGCCGGTTGCCTTGGCGGTTCCGGCGCAATTTCCCTGGCGGCCGCCACCTATTTTGCCGACGTGCCCATGGCCACCAATGCCACCGTGTCGTGGTTCGTGGTGATCTTCGCGGCCTTGTTCGTGGTCAACAGCAACTTCCTGGTCGTGCGCGGGCACGCCTGGGCGGTGCGGGGCATGGTCGGCTTTTTTGTGGTGTGCTTGCTGGTGGTGCTTCCGACGCTGCAGTTTCACCCTCACTGGTTTATCTACAGTGAAAGCCTGTTCTGGCCATTGCTCGGTTTGTTGCTGATCAACAGCAAGGGCTATCGGGCGATGGTCAGGAAATTGGTTGAGGTACGGCGCCTGCGCAACGCGTCCAAGGCTGCTTGACTGGGTAGATTCACCACCCCAACCGCGCACACACGCCACAAATATGTGCAGCACATGCACCAATGCACTGACGACGGCGCCGTTTTGGTGCTGTACTGCAGCGGGTCTTACGATAAAGCGCAATGACTGCCGCTCTGGCATAAGTCTTGCGCGCGTTGTGTCCATGCCCTGGCTCGCAGGAGGCCGCCGTGTCGATTCATGTCGCGTTGCACCACGTTACGCATTACCGCTACGACCGCGCTGTCGAACTCGGCCCACAGATCGTGCGTTTACGCCCGGCTGCCCATAGCCGCACGCGGATTTTGTCCTACGCACTCAAAGTGCTGCCCGAGCAGCACTTCATCAACTGGCAGCAGGACCCGCAGGGCAACTACCTGGCGCGCCTGGTGTTCCCGGAAAAGACTGACCAGCTGCGCATTGAGGTCGACCTGGTCGCCGAGATGGCGGTATTCAATCCGTTCGACTTTTTCCTTGAGCCCTACGCCGAAAAGATCCCTTTCAGCTACGCCGCCGATGAGCAGCGCGAGCTGGCGCCGTACCTGGAAACCCTGCCGCTGACGCCAAAGTTTGCCGCCTACTTGGCCGGCATCGACCGCACGCCCTTGCCGGCCGTGGACTTTCTGGTCGGCCTCAACCAACGCCTGGCGGCTGATATCGGCTACCTGATCCGCATGGAACCCGGTGTGCAAACCCCGGAGTTCACCCTGGAAAACGCTTCTGGCTCCTGCCGCGATTCGGCCTGGCTGTTGGTGCAGTTGCTGCGCAATCTGGGGTTGGCGGCGCGTTTTGTGTCGGGCTACCTGATCCAATTGACCGCCGACGTCAAAGCCCTCGACGGCCCGTCCGGCACCGACGTCGACTTCACCGACTTGCACGCCTGGTGCGAAGTGTATTTGCCCGGCGCCGGCTGGATCGGCCTGGATGCGACCTCCGGGCTGTTTGCCGGTGAAGGCCATATCCCGTTGGCCTGTAGTCCCGATCCATCGTCCGCCGCGCCGATCAGTGGGCTGGTGGAGCCTTGCGAGTGCGAATTTACCCACGAGATGTCGGTTGAACGCATCTGGGAAGCGCCTCGGGTTACCAAGCCCTACACCGAAGAGCAGTGGCTGGCGATCCAGGCACTGGGCCGGCAGATCGACGGCGACCTGCTCAAGGACGATGTACGCCTGACCATGGGCGGCGAGCCGACCTTCGTCTCGATCGACGACCCCGATGGCGCCGAGTGGAACACCGCTGCGCTGGGGCCGGACAAGCGTCGCCTGTCTGCCGAGTTGTTCCAGCGCATGCGCAAACACTACGCGCCCACGGGGCTGGTGCACTTCGGCCAGGGCAAGTGGTACCCCGGCGAGCAACTGCCGCGCTGGTCGCTCAATTGCTATTGGCGCCGCGACGGTGTGCCGATCTGGCACAACAGCGCGCTGATCGCCGATGAACAGGAAGATTACGGCGCCGACGGCGTGATGGCCGGGCGCTTCCTGGCCTGCGTCGCCGAACGCCTGAAGTTGCCGGCGCGCTTCGTGTTTCCAGCTTTCGAAGACAATTTCTACTACCTGTGGCGCGAAGGTGCGTTGCCACAAAACGTCACCGCCCAAGACCCACGGCTGAGCGACGACCTGGAGCGTGAACGCCTGCGCAAAGTGTTCAGCCAGGGCCTGGATAAGGTCATCGGCCAAGTGCTGCCGCTGGCGCGCACGGCCGCCAATGACCGCTGGCAGAGTGGGCGCTGGTACCTGCGCGACAACCACTGCCGCCTGGTGCCGGGCGATTCGCCGCTGGGTTATCGCCTGCCGTTGGCCTCGCAGCCTTGGGTGACCGCCGCGGAATACCCGTTCGTGCATCCGACCGACCCGAACCAGGATCAGCCGGCGCTGCCGACCACCGCGCAGTTGCAAAGCCACGGTGAACCCGCGACGAGCGATGAGCGCGTGCCGAAAGTCGACGAATCCGCCGACTGGCTGACCCGCACCGCCTTGTGCGCCGAAGCGCGGGAAGGGCGCCTCTACCTGTTCATGCCGCCGCTGGAGCGCGTCGAGGACTACCTGGAGCTGGTGGCCGCCATCGAAGCCATCGCCGAAGAACTGCACTGCCCGGTGTTGCTGGAAGGCTACGAGCCGCCGTTTGACACGCGCCTGAGCAACTTCCGGGTCACGCCGGACCCAGGTGTGATCGAGGTCAACGTGCAGCCGTCCGCAACGTGGGACGAGTTGGTCGAGCGCACCGAATTTCTCTACGAGGAGGCGCGGCAAACGCGCCTCACCACCGAAAAATTCATGATCGACGGCCGCCACACCGGCACCGGCGGTGGTAACCACTTTGTGCTCGGCGGCGCCACGCCCAAGGATTCGCCGTTCCTGCGGCGCCCGGACTTGCTGCGCAGTTTGATCAGTTACTGGCATAACCACCCGTCGCTGTCGTACCTGTTTTCCGGGCTGTTTATCGGCCCGACCTCCCAGGCACCACGGGTGGATGAGGCGCGTAACGACGCGCTGTACGAGCTGGAAATCGCCTTCGCACAAATGCCCGAGCCCGGCGAAGAATGCCCGCCGTGGCTGGTCGACCGCCTGCTGCGTAACTTGCTGATCGACGTGACCGGCAACACCCACCGCGCCGAATTCTGCATCGATAAGCTCTACTCGCCGGACGGCGCCACTGGCCGCCTGGGTTTGCTGGAACTGCGCGCGTTTGAAATGCCACCGCATGCGCGCATGAGCCTGACCCAGCAATTGCTGCTGCGCGCCTTGGTCGCGCGCTTCTGGCGTGAGCCGTATGCGCCGCCGAAACTGGCGCGCTGGGGCACCGAGCTGCATGACCGCTTCCTGTTGCCGCACTTCATCGAGCAGGATTTCGCCGACGTGATCGTCGAACTGAACGCCGCCGGTTACCCGCTGCGCGCCGAATGGTTTGCTGCGCACCTGGAATTCCGTTTCCCCAAGGTGGGCGACTACGCCGTCAGCGGCATCGAACTGGAGCTGCGCCAGGCTCTGGAGCCTTGGCACGTACTGGGCGAGGAGGGCGCGGTGGGCGGCACGGTGCGTTATGTGGATTCGTCGCTTGAGCGCTTGCAGGTGAAGCTGAGCGGGCTGCCACCACAACGCTATTTGCTGACGTGCAATGGCATTCCGGTGCCCCTGCAGCCGACCGGGCGTGTGGGTGAGTTTGTCGCCGGCGTGCGCTACCGCGCCTGGCAACCGGCCAACTGCCTGCAGCCGACCATCGCGGTGCACGCGCCGCTGGTGTTCGACCTGCTCGACACCTGGATGCAACGCTCGCTGGGCGGCTGCCAGTACCACGTCGCCCACCCGGGAGGGCGCAATTACGACAGCTTGCCGGTGAACGCCAATGAGGCAGAGAGCCGGCGCATGGCGCGGTTTTTCCGCTTGGGGCATAGCCCAGGCAAGTTGCCCGTGCCTCCTTTGGTTATCAATGATGAACTACCGATGACCTTGGATTTGCGGCGTTTCCCCAATAAAAATGACTGAATGCTGTTCAAATGTGAGAGCGGGCTTGCTCGCGAAAGCGGTGAATCAGTCGATATATGAGTTGATTGACCCGCCGTATTCGCGAGCAAGCCCGCTCCCACATTAGACTGTGGTGACTTTGACTTCCCTTGCCTCTGCCGAGCGTTCCATGTCCGACTTGCTCGACCGTTACCCGCTGACTGCGGGCACTTACCACGAACTGCTGGACGACAGCGGCGCGGTGCGTGCCCATTGGCAGCGCTTGCTTGATCACCTGCAACGCAGCGCGCCCGCGCAATTGGCCCAGCGCCAGGCGCTGCTGACCCGGCAGATCCAGGAAAACGGCGTGACCTACAACGTCTACGCCGACCCCAAGGGCGCCGATCGCCCGTGGGAGCTGGATTTACTCCCGCATGTGCTGGCCGCCGATGAGTGGCGGCACCTGTCGGCCGGTATCGCCCAGCGTGCGCGCCTGCTCAATGCCGTGTTGGCCGACCTGTATGGCCCGCAGCTTCTGATCAAAGAAGGCCTGCTGCCGGCTGAGCTGGTGTTCGGGCATAACAACTTCCTCTGGCCGTGCCAAGGCATCCAGCCGCCGGACGGTACGTTTCTGCACCTGTACGCCGTGGACCTGGCGCGCACCCCGGATGGCCGCTGGTGGGTCACCGCCGACCGTACCCAGGCGCCTTCGGGCGCCGGTTATGCGCTGGAAAACCGCACCATCGTGTCCCGCGCCTTTCCGGATTTGTACCGCGACCTGCAGGTTCAGCACCTCACCGGTTTCTTCCGCACGCTGCAAGAAACCCTGGCCCGCCAGGCTTCCTGCGACGACCAGTCGCCGCTGATCGTGTTGCTGACGCCGGGGCGTTTCAACGAGAGCTATTTCGAACACCTGTACCTGGCGCGACAGCTTGGCTACCCGTTGGTGGAAGGCGGCGACCTCACCGTGCGCGACAGCACCGTGTTCCTGAAAACCCTCAGCGGCCTGCGCCGGGTGCACGCGATCATGCGTCGCCTGGACGACGACTTCTGCGACCCGCTGGAACTGCGCACCGACTCTGCCCTGGGCGTGCCCGGCCTGCTGGATGCCGTGCGCCAAGGCAATGTGTTGGTGGCCAATGCCCTGGGCAGTGGCGTGCTGGAGTCGCCGGGCTTGCTCGGTTTTTTGCCGAAGATCAACCAGTTCCTGTTTGGTGAAGAATTGATCCTGCCGTCCATCGCCACTTGGTGGTGCGGTGAGGCGCCGGTGCTCGCTGAGGCCCTGGAGAAACTGCCCGAGCTGCTGATCAAACCGGCGTTTCCATCGCAAAGTTTCGCCCCGGTATTTGGCCGCGACTTGAGCGACGAACAACGCCAGGCGCTGGCCGAACGCATGCGTGCGCGGCCTTATGCGTATGTCGCCCAGGAGTTGGCGCAACTGTCCCAGGCGCCGGTGTGGCATACCGTGGATGACCATTTGCAACACCGCGCCATCGGCATGCGCGTGTACGCGGTGGCCAGCGACGAGGGCTACCGCGTGCTGCCCGGTGGCCTGACCCGTGTGGCGGCCGAGGCCGACGCCGATGTGGTATCGATGCAACGCGGCGGCGCGAGCAAAGACACGTGGGTGCTGGGCGAGCGTACGGCGGGTGGCGAACAGTGGCGCGCGCAGCGGCCAATTGGCGCCCACGATCTGGTGCGCCGCGACCCCTACCTGCCGTCACGCGTGGTGGAAAACCTGTTTTGGTTTGGCCGTTACTGCGAACGCTGTGATGACAGTGCGCGCTGGCTGCGGATTGTGCTGGCGCGGTATGTGGACGGTGACGACCCGCTGGCCTTGCAGGCGGCAGTCGAGCTGGGCGAGACCCTGCGCTTGCTGCCCGAAGAAGGGGAATTGCCCGAGCGGCTGCTTGCCGCCTTGCTTGGCGATGACTGGCCATCAAGCCTGCGCGCCAACTTGCAGCGTCTGCAGTGGGCGGCGTCCCAGGTGCGCGGCAAGCTGTCGCGGGAAAACTGGCAGGCCTTGGTCGAGCTGCAGCGCGAAGCCCTGGAGCTGGAAAGCGAGACCCCGGACTTCGGCGAACTGCTGGATTTCCTCAACCGCCTGGTGATGTCCCTGGCGGCGCTGTCCGGCTTTGCCCTGGATGACATGACCCGTGATGAAGGCTGGCGCTTCTTGATGATGGGCCGGCGCATTGAGCGTCTGCAGTTCTTGAGCAGCAGCCTGGCGGCGTTCCTGCGTGGCGTGGCGGTGTTTGATCAGGCCGGGCTTGAGTGGCTGCTGGAGTTGGGTAACAGCAGCATCACCTATCGCTCGCGCTACCTGGCGGTGCCGCAGTTGATCCCGGTACTTGACCTGTTGTTGCTGGATGAGCAGAACCCGCATGCGGTGCTGTTCCAGCTGAAACTGGTCAGCCGCACGTTACGTCGTCTCAACGATGACTTCGGTGTGCCTCGAGAAACCGGGCTGGCGCCGCTGGTGGAGCGCCTGGCACGTTTCGACCTCGGTTGCCTGGAGAACCCGCTGTTCGGCGAGTCGAGCGTGCGTGCCGCGTTGGGCGGCCTGGCTGACCTGCTGCAAGCGGTAGCCGATGAGAGTGGGCAAGTGTCGGATCGCCTGGCGTTGCGCCATTTTGCCCATGTGGATGATGTCAGCCAGCAGACGGTGTCGGTGTGATGAGTGCGCGCTACCAGATTTTTCACGATACCCACTACCACTACGACAGCCCGGTGTCGCTGGCGCAGCAGCTGGCGCACTTGTGGCCACGGCCGTGCGCGTGGCAGCGTTGCAGTTCGCAGCAACTGGAAATCAGCCCGGAGCCGACGGCGCGTCGCGATGAGCTGGACGTGTTCGGCAACCCGATCACTCGGCTGGCGTTCGAGAGGCCCCATGATGAGCTGCTGGTGAATGCGGGGCTGACCGTCGAAGTGCTGGCGCGGCCTGCGCTGGATTTTCAGCAGTCGCCGGCCTGGGATCAAACCCGCGACAGCCTGACTTACAGCAGCCAGCCGCTGTCAGCCGAATTGATCGAAGCCTGCCGCTATCGCTTCGAATCGCCCTACGTGCACCTGAAAAAAACCTTCGTCGAGTTTTCCGAAAGCTGCTTTCCGCCCGGCGAGCCGTTGCTGCTCGGCGTGCAGGCGTTGATGGAGAAGATTTTCAGCGAGTTCACCTTCGATGCCGAAGCCACCCAGGTCGCCACGCCGCTGGTGGAAGTGCTGGAACGCCGACGCGGCGTGTGCCAGGACTTCGCCCACTTGATGCTCGCCTGCCTGCGCTCGCGTGGCCTTGCAGCGCGGTACATCAGTGGCTATCTGCTGACGCAGCCACCGCCCGGCCAGCCACGGCTGATCGGCGCCGATGCGTCGCACGCGTGGGTTTCGGTGTATTGCCCGGTGTCGGGCTGGGTGGATTTTGATCCGACCAACAATGTGCAGCCGGCACTGGAGCACATCACCTTGGCCTGGGGCCGGGATTTCTCGGATGTGTCGCCGTTGCGGGGGGTGATTCTGGGAGGAGGGAACCATGACCCGGAGGTGCGGGTGACGGTGATGCCGCTGCAATAGCAGTGGATTGAGGCGAGCAGGGAAGGCCTGCTCACCTCAACAGAATTTATTCAGCCGGGTCTTTCGGTGTCTCGGTTTCGTCGGTTGCCACTTCACCTTCGGCATCCGGGTTCAGTGCACTTGCTTCTTCATCTGCAGCGGCTTTCTTGCGTTGCAGCTTTTCCTCTTTCTTCTGCTCCTTGGCCAAGTCTCTCTGACGTTTGGCGAAGGAGTAATTAGGTTTGGCCATGGGCGATCCTCTAGGGTCGAAGGTGAGGGTGGCGGCGCGCAGCTGCCTTGGGTCGCTATGGTAGCAGCTTAGCGGCGCGGTTGGCCTTCACTTACCGCAGGCATACGCGGCCAGCAGGCCGTTGAACAGTTGATTCAGATGCATGGCGCGGGCTCCAGGGGGGATGAGCCGATCATAGGCAGGTGGTCGAACTTTGGCTGGTAGATTGTGTTGATCAGTCTGATAGCCTAAAGTTGTATACAATCTGTTGATTCAGATCATAAGAATTCAGGCCTGCTTGAGGCACCCTTGTCGCAATACGCGTTTTTTAAACCCTGCCATGGAGATTCACATGTTTGCCAAAATCGTTGCTGTTTCCCTGCTGACACTGGCGAGCGGCCAGTTGCTTGCTGCAGAGTGCGCGGTCACTGTTGATTCCACCGACCAGATGTCCTTCAACACCAAAGAAATCACCATCGACAAGAGCTGCAAGACGTTCACCGTAAACCTGGAACACTCCGGCAGCTTGCCGAAGAACGTCATGGGCCATAACTGGGTGCTGAGCTCCGCCGCCGACATGCCCGGCATCGCCAGCGACGGCATGGCCGCCGGCATTGAAAAGAATTACCTCAAAGACGGCGACACGCGCATCATCGCCCACACCAAGATCATTGGTGCTGGCGAGAAAGACGCCGTGACCTTCGATGTGTCGAAACTGGCCGCTGGTACGGATTACGCGTTCTTCTGCTCGTTCCCAGGCCACATCTCGATGATGAAAGGCACTGTGACCGTCAAGTAAGCCGACCCTGGTCGAAAAAAAGCGCCTTGCGGGGCGCTTTTTTGTGGGCGTTGAATACCTTGTGGCGAGCGGGCTTGCCCCGCGTTGGGCTGCGCAGCGGCCCCAAAACCTGCAACTCAGTGTTACTGAATCACCGCGTTTGCCTTACTGGGGCTGCTGCGCAGCCCAACGCGGGGCAAGCCCGCTCGCCACAACAAGCCCGTTCGCCACAACAGGCCCGCTCGCCAAAAAAATACGTATCACGGCGCGAAGGGCATGACCCGCTTGTGCTCGGTTTTGCGATACGTGTCGCAAATGATCTTGAACGCTTCTTCACGCACTGGCTCGCCGTGCAGGAAGGCATCAATCTCGGCGTACGTCACGCCGTGGGATGCTTCGTCCGGCTTGCCTGGCGACAAGTCTTCGAGGTCGGCCGTCGGGACCTTCTCCACCAGCGATTCCGGCGCGCCAAAGTGTCGAGCAATCGCACGTACCTGGTTTTTCACCAGCCCGCTCAGCGGCGCCAAATCGCAGGCACCATCACCAAACTTGGTGAAAAAACCCATGACTGCTTCCGCCGCATGGTCGGTGCCGATCACCAGGCCACCGGCCGCGCCAGCGATGGTGTACTGCGCCACCATGCGCATGCGCGCCTTGGTGTTGCCCAGTACAAAATCACGCGACACCGCCGCCTTGCCTTCAAAGGCTGCCACTTCATTGGCCAGGGATTTGACCGCCGGGCCGATGTTCACGGTGTGGCGCTCGTCCGGTTCGATGAAGTCCACCGAAGCCTGGGCGTCGATTTCGTCGAACTGGGTTTCGTAAGGCAGGCGCACGGCGATGAAACGGTAGGCCTCGTCGCCGCTGCTGGCACGCAGTTCGTGCATCGCACGTTGGGCCAGCAGGCCTGCGGTCAGGGAGTCGACGCCACCGCTGATGCCCAGCACCAAGGTCTTGAGCCCGGAATTGCGCAGGCAATCCTGGATAAAGGTCACGCGGCGGGCAACTTCGGCCTCCAGGGCGGCCTGGTCCTTGAACGGGGCTTGGACCTTGAGCTGCTGCGCAATCTCACGCTGTACGGCTTGCATGATTCACTCCTTGCTGGAAAGGGCAGGTACTTTGAAAACGTGACGCAAATAGGCGACGAAATTCGGATCGGTGCAGTGGGTCTTGCCCGCTTCATCGGAGATTTTCGCGACGGGCTGGCCATTGCAGGCCGTCATTTTAAGCACGATGCTCATCGGCTCAACCCCTGGAATGTCACAGGTCAGGTTGGTGCCGATGCCGAAGCTGACATTAATGCGACCGCGCAACGCGCGGAAAATCTCCAGGGCCTTGGGCAGCGACAGGCTGTCAGAGAACACCAGCGTCTTGCTCATCGGCTCGATGCCGAGCTTGTGGTAATGGGCGATGGCCTTTTCTGCCCACTGCACCGGGTCACCGGAGTCGTGGCGCAAGCCGTCGAACAGCTTGGCAAAGTACAAGTCGAAGTCGCCGAGGAAGGCATCGGTGGTGATGCAATCGGTCAGCGCGATGCCCAGCAGGCCTCGGTATTCGCGGACCCAGCAGTCGAGCGCGGCGATCTGGCTGTCGATCAGGCGCGGGCCGAGTTGCTGGTGGGCCATGATCCATTCGTGGGCCATGGTGCCGAGCGGCTTCATGTCGAATTCGCGAGCCAGGTGCACGTTGCTGGTGCCGACGAAGCGGCCTGGGAAGTCGTGCTTGAGCACGCTGACCACTTCTTCCTGCACCCGGTACGAGAAGCGCCGGCGCGTGCCGAAGTCGGCCACCTGCAGCTCCGACAGCTCGTCGCTGCTGGCGTTGGCGGTCAACCAGTCGAATTTGCGGTACAGCTGCTCGCGGGCCTGTTCGAGGATCACGGTCTGGTAGCGGTAGCGGTTACGCACTTCGCTGACGATGGCCAGCATCGGCACTTCAAACAGGATCACATGCAGCCACGGCCCGCGCAGGCGAATGAATAGCTCGCCGTTTTCGATGCCGGTTTGTACATAGCGCAGGTTGAAGCGGAACAGCCCCAGGAAGCGCAAAAAGTCCGGCTTCATGAAGCTGATGCGCTCCAGAAAGCCCAATTGATCCGGGCTCAGGCTCAGCTCGGCGAGGCGCTCGATCTGGTAGCGGATTTCCGCCAGGTACGGGCGCAGGTCTTCGCTGTTGCGGCAACGGAACTCCCATTCAACTTCCACATTCGGGTAGTTGTGCAGCACCGCCTGCATCATGGTCAGCTTGTAGAAGTCGGTGTCGAGCAAGTTCTGCACGATGCGATCGGCAAACACACTCTCGCTCATAACGGGAATCTCCAGACGGGTCGACGATGGGCGCCGACCTTTACGCACTATTAAGGAATGGCGCTAGTGGCGCATAGACCCGTGGGGTTTTGCCAGTGATTTTTTCGGAATGGCCACTGGCCCTATCGCAGGCAAGCCAGCTCCCACACTTGAAACGCATTCCAAATGTTGGAGCTGGCTTGCCTGCGATGGCGGTGGTGCAGCCAAAAAAGCTCTAACCCTGTTCCATCATCCACTTCACAAAATCGCGCACCTTGGGCACCTCCGCCGAATGCTCCGGATACGCCAGGTAATACGCATCGTGGCTGGGCAACGCATGCTGCCAGGGAATCACCAGCTTGCCTTCCGCCAATTCTTCTTCCACCAGAAAGCGTGGCAGCAGCGCCACGCCACAGCCCACCTGCGCCGCACGAATACACATATAGAAGGTGTCGAAACGCGGGCCGTGGTAGCTGTGTTCGGTGTGGAAACCCTGGCTGGCGAACCAGTCATGCCAGCCTTGGGGCCGCGAGGCGTTCTGCAGCAGTACGAGGTCGCTGAGTTGCGTGGGGTCGGTGAACGGCTGCGCAGGGAGGCTTTCCGGCGCGCACACCGGCACCAGTTCTTCGCTGAACAATTTCAGGCTCTCGGTGCCGGGCCGTGAGCCCTGGCCGAAGTAGAAGGCCATGTCGGCCTTGCCTTGCAGCAGTTCGTCCGGCTCCTGCTCGTTGCACAGGTCCAAATGGATATGCGGATGGCGCAAACGCCAGCCCTTGAGGCGCGGCACCAGCCAGCGCGCGCCGAAGGTGTAGGGCGTGGACACCCGCAGCACTTCGGTCTCGCCGCCGTAGGAGCGCAGGTAATGGGTGGACATCTCCACCTGTGTGAGGATTTTTCGCACTTCCACCAAGTACAAATCGCCCGCCGGGGTCATCTGCAAGCGGCGGCGCACCCGGCGAAACAGCAGGTGTTGCAGCAACTCCTCCAACTGCGCGACCTGTTTGCTCACCGCGCTTTGCGTGAGGTTCAGTTCCTCGGCGGCGCGGGTGAAGCTCAGGTGGCGGGTGGCGGCTTCGAAACACTGCAGGGCGGTGATCGAGGGCAAATGTCTTTTGTTCAGCACGGCACGCCTCTTTTTATTCTTTGCATGAATAAACGGAATGATATCTCGCCTAATCGTCGTTTGTTGGCAAGTCTTGGGCCAGCTACAAATAAGGCCTGGATCGCCGTGTCTGTGGCGGCGCGAATTTTCTGTTTGAAATTGAAGGAGTGACCCATGGTTGCTGCATTGCTTGATCGTCTCGGGGTGAACCCGGCGCTGTACCAGTCGGGTAAACAACCCGTGCATTCGCCGATCGACGGCAGCCGTATTGGCAGTGTGCACTGGGAAGGCGCCGCCGAGGTGGAGCAACAGGTCAGTCGCGCCGAGCATGCATTCGAGGCTTGGCGCAAGGTGCCGGCACCGCGTCGTGGCGAGCTGGTGCGCCAGTTCGGCGACGTCTTGCGCGAATACAAGGCAGACCTGGGCGAGCTGGTGTCCTGGGAAGCCGGCAAGATCACCCAGGAAGGCCTGGGTGAAGTGCAGGAAATGATCGACATCTGTGACTTCGCCGTCGGCCTGTCCCGCCAGTTGTACGGCTTGACCATCGCCTCTGAGCGCCCGGGCCACCATATGCGTGAAACCTGGCACCCGCTGGGCGTGGTCGGCGTGATCAGCGCCTTCAACTTCCCGGTGGCCGTGTGGGCGTGGAACACCACGCTGGCGCTGGTGTGCGGCAACGCCGTGATCTGGAAACCGTCGGAAAAGACCCCGCTCACCGCGCTGGCGTGCCAGGCGCTGTTCGAGCGTGTGCTGAAGACATTCACCGATGCGCCCGAGTACCTGAGCCAAGTGATCATCGGTGGCCGCGACGCTGGCGCCGCGCTGGTCGATGACCCGCGCGTGGCACTGATCAGCGCCACCGGCAGCACCCGCATGGGCCGCGAAGTGGCGCCCAAGGTCGCCGCGCGTTTTGCCCGCAGCATTCTCGAACTGGGCGGCAACAACGCAATGATCCTCGGCCCAAGCGCCGACCTGGACATGGCCGTACGCGCCATCCTGTTCAGCGCCGTCGGCACCGCCGGCCAGCGTTGCACCAGCCTGCGCCGCCTGATCGCGCATGAATCGGTCAAAGAAGAAATCGTCACCCGCCTCAAGGCGGCCTATTCCAAGGTGCGCATCGGCCACCCGCTGGAAGGCAACCTGATCGGTCCGCTGATCGACAAACACGGCTTCGAAAACATGCAGGACGCCCTGGAGCAGGCCTTGAGCGAAGGCGGCAAGGTGTTCGGCGGCAAGCGACAGCTGGAAGATAAATTCCCGAATGCCTACTACGTGTCGCCCGCGATTGTGGAAATGCCTGAGCAAAGCGACGTGGTGTGCACCGAAACCTTCGCACCGATTCTGTATGTGATCGGCTACAGCGACTTTGCCGAAGCCCTGCGTTTGAACAACGCCGTGCCGCAAGGCCTGTCGTCGTGCATCTTCACTACCGATGTGCGTGAAGCCGAACAGTTCATGTCGGCGGTGGGCAGCGACTGCGGCATCGCCAACGTCAACATCGGCCCAAGCGGTGCGGAGATTGGTGGCGCGTTTGGCGGTGAGAAAGAGACTGGCGGCGGGCGCGAGTCGGGTTCGGATGCATGGCGCGGCTACATGCGTCGCCAGACCAATACCGTGAATTACTCGCTGGAGTTGCCTTTGGCGCAGGGCATTACCTTCGACTGAGTTTCAGGCCGCAGTGAGGTCAATGTGGGAGCTGGCTTGCCGGCGATAGCGGTGGTGACTGATACACCGCTTACGCACGCAACCCC
>NZ_JANLOF010000037.1:0-46211 GCF_025466135.1 Pseudomonas sp. 14P_5.3_Bac1
GAAAGCGGTTCCTGCACTTAAAACAGAAATGCTTACCCGCAAAAAAAATAATTAGTGGGAGTACATCTTCATGCAAGCGACCAAGCCGACCCATGTCCGCTATTTGATCCTGCTCATGCTGTTTCTGGTGACCACGATCAACTACGCCGACCGGGCCACTATCGCCATCGCCGGCTCCAGCCTGCAAAAAGACCTCGGTATCAGCGCGGTCACCCTCGGTTATATCTTCTCCGCATTCGGTTGGGCCTACGTGGCCGGGCAAATCCCCGGTGGCTGGTTGCTGGATCGGTTCGGCTCGAAAAAAGTCTATGCCCTGAGCATCTTCACCTGGTCGCTGTTCACCATTCTGCAAGGCTATGTCGGCGAGTTTGGCGTTTCCACCGCGATCGTCGCGCTGTTTATGCTGCGCTTTCTGGTGGGCTTGGCGGAAGCGCCGTCGTTCCCCGGTAATGCGCGCATTGTGGCCGGCTGGTTCCCCACCGCCGAACGCGGTACGGCTTCGGCGATCTTCAACTCGGCGCAATACTTCGCCACGGTGCTGTTCGCGCCGCTGATGGGCTGGATCGTCTACACCTTCGGCTGGCAGCACGTGTTTATCGTGATGGGCGGGATTGGCGTGCTGTTCTCGCTGATCTGGCTGAAAATTATCCACAGCCCGCGCCAACACCCGATGATCAACGAGGCCGAACTCAAGTACATCTGCGAGAACGGTGCGATGGTCGACATGGACCAGGAGAAGACCAAGGGCCAGAAAACCGACGGTCCGAAATGGGACTACATCCGCCAGCTGCTGACCAACCGCATGATGCTCGGCGTGTACCTGGGCCAGTACTGCATCAATGGCATCACCTATTTCTTCCTGACCTGGTTCCCGGTGTACCTGGTGCAGGAGCGTGGCATGACCATCCTCAAGGCGGGGTTCATTGCTTCTCTGCCGGCCATCTGCGGGTTTATCGGCGGGGTGTTGGGTGGTTTGATTTCCGATTATCTGCTGCGCAAAGGCCATTCCCTGACGTTTGCGCGCAAGGCGCCGATCATTGGCGGGTTGCTGGTGTCGTGCAGCATCGTGGCGTGCAACTACGTGGATATCGAATGGATGGTGGTGGGCTTCATGGCATTGGCCTTCTTCGGTAAAGGCGTTGGCGCACTGGGTTGGGCGGTGGTGTCTGACACCTCGCCGAAACAAATCGCCGGCCTCAGTGGCGGTCTGTTCAATATGTTTGGCAACCTGGCCTCCATCAGCACACCGATTGTGATCGGCTACATCATCGCCACCACCGGCTCGTTCAAGTGGGCCCTGGTGTTCGTCGGCGCCAACGCCTTGCTGGCGGTGTTCAGCTACTTGGTGATCGTCGGCCCGATCAAGCGTGTGGTGCTCAAAGAGCCGCCCAGCAGCAAAGGGCCTGAGCTGACCCAATTTATTCAAGCGCATTCCTGAGGGGCGATGTAATGCAGTTGATTGAACATGCCGACTCGCCGCGCTCGATCCGTTTGCACGAGCGCGACAACGTAGTGATCGTGGTCAACGATCAAGGCGTACCGGCCGGGACCGAGTTCCCGGACGGCCTGGTGACTGTGGACTTCATCCCGCAGAGCCACAAGGTGACCCTGGAAGATATCCCTGAAGGCGGTCAGATTATTCGCTACGGACAGACCATTGGTTACGCCCTGGCGCCGATTCCACGTGGCAGTTGGGTGCAGGAAGACCAACTGCGCATGCCCACCGCGCCGCCGCTGGACAGCCTGCCGCTGTCTACCGAAGTGCCTGAAACCCAGGCGCCGCTGGAAGGTTTTACGTTTGAGGGTTACCGCAACGCCGACGGCACCGTGGGCACGCGCAATATTCTGGGCATCACCACCACGGTGCAGTGCGTCACCGGTGTGCTGGACCATGCGGTCAAGCGCATCAAGGATGAATTGCTGCCCAAATACCCGAACGTCGATGACGTGGTGGCGCTGACCCACAGCTACGGCTGTGGCGTGGCGATCACGGCAACAGACGCGTACATCCCGATCCGCACCGTGCGCAACCTAGCGCGTAACCCGAACCTGGGGGGCGAAGCGCTGGTGATCAGCCTGGGCTGCGAGAAGCTGCAGGCCGGGCAGGTGATGCACGACAACGACAGCTCTGTCGACCTCAGTGAGCCATGGCTGTATCGGCTGCAGGATTCCAGCCATGGGTTTACCGAGATGATCGAGCAGATCATGGGCCTGGCCGAAGTTCGCTTGAAAAAACTCGACCAGCGCCGTCGCGAAACCGTGCCGGCGTCGGAGCTGATTCTGGGCATGCAGTGCGGCGGCAGTGATGCGTTTTCCGGCATTACCGCCAACCCGGCGCTGGGGTTTGCCTCGGATCTGCTGTTGCGGGCCGGGGCGACGGTGATGTTTTCCGAAGTGACTGAAGTGCGTGACGCCATTTACCTGCTGACCGCTCGTGCCCAGAGCAAAGAAGTGGCCCAAGCGCTGGTCAGGGAAATGGACTGGTACGACCGCTACCTGGCCAAAGGCGAGGCAGATCGAAGCGCCAATACCACGCCGGGCAACAAGAAGGGTGGGTTGTCGAATATCGTCGAGAAGTCCCTGGGCTCTATCGTCAAGTCGGGCAGCAGCGCGATCACTGGCGTGCTTGGCCCGGGCGAGCGTTTCACGGGCAAAGGCCTGATCTTTTGCGCCACACCAGCCAGTGATTTTGTCTGCGGCACCTTGCAACTGGCGGCCGGGATGAACCTGCATGTGTTCACCACCGGGCGTGGCACGCCGTATGGGCTGGCGATGGCGCCGGTGGTGAAGGTTTCGACGCGTACGGAATTGGCGCAACGCTGGCCGGACCTGATCGATATCGACGCCGGACGCATCGCCACCGGGCGTGCGAGCATTGAGGAATTGGGCTGGGAGTTGTTCCACTTCTACCTGGATGTGGCCAGCGGCAAGAAGCAGACGTGGGCGGAGCGACATAAGCTGCACAACGACATTACGCTGTTCAACCCGGCGCCCATCACCTGAGACCGACGCGGCCCCTGTGGGAGCAGGCTTGCCTGCGACAGCGCAGTGTCAGCAACCCATGTGCTGACTGACACACTGCAATCGCAGGCAAGCCTGCTCCCACATTTGATTAGTGAATACCTTCAAATGTGGGAGGGGGCTTGCCCCCGAAGGCGGCCTACCAGACGCCGCACAGCCGCATGGCTTATCATTAGCCACCTGACGACACCCACCAAGGTTCTCCCCGGCATGCTGGCTATCTTCCTCACCACCCTCACCATCACCGCGCCGGTGTTTGCCATGCTGTTTCTGGGTGTGCTGCTCAAGCGCATCAACTGGATCAACGACAACTTTATCCACACCGCCTCCTCCCTTGTCTTCAACGTGACCATGCCGGCGCTGCTGTTCCTGGGCATCCTGCACGCCGACCTGCACGCGGCGCTCAAGCCAGGTCTGCTGATCTACTTTGCTGTCGCCACATTGCTGAGCTTTGCATTGGCCTGGGGCTGGGCGATCTATCGTTGCCCGCGCGTAGACCGCGGTATCTACACCCAGGGTGCGTTTCGCGGTAACAACGGCGTGATCGGCCTGGCGCTGGCGGCCAGCATGTATGGCGACTACGGCATTTCCCTGGGCGCGATCCTCGCGGCGCTGGTGATTCTGTTCTACAACACCCTGTCGACCATCGTGCTGGCGGTGTACAGCCCGGTGATCAAGTCCGACCCGTGGAGCATCTTCAAAAGCGTGGTGGCCAACCCGCTGATCATCAGCGTGATTGCGGCCGCACCGTTCGCGATTTTCAAGATCGGCCTGCCGGGGTGGCTGAAGTCGTCCGGGCAATACCTGGCGGACATGACCTTGCCGCTGGCATTGATCTGCATCGGCGGCACCTTGTCGCTGGCGGCCTTGCGCAAAAGCGGAAGCATGGCCCTGAGTGCCAGCCTGGTGAAGATGATCGGTTTGCCGCTAGTTGCGACGCTGGGCGCATGGCTGCTGGGCTTCAGGGGCCCGGAGCTGGGGATTCTGTTTTTGTACTTTGGCGCACCGACCGCGGCGGCGAGTTTTGTCATGGCCAGGGCGGCCGAGGGCAATCATGAGCTGGCGGCGGCGATTATTGTGATTACGACCTTGATGGCGGCGGTGACCACCAATATCGGGATATTTGTGTTGCAGGCGGGTGGCTGGATCTGAAGGTTGCGGCAGGCTAGCCAGCTCCCACCGTTTGATCTGTGAATACAGTCAACGGTGGGAGCTGGCTTGCCTGCGATGACTATCCAGCCGTCACGGCTTATCCGCCTGATACGCCTCAATCACTTCCTGCGCCGCCCGAAACGCATCAATCGCCGCCGGCACGCCGGCATACACCGCGCAATGCAGCAGTGCTTCGCGAATCTCTTCCACTGTGCAGCCATTGTTCAGCGCGCCGCGCACGTGGCCCTTGAGTTCCTGCGGGCACTTGAGGGCGGTGAGGGCGGCCAGTGTGATCAGGCTGCGCGTCTTCAACGACAGGCCTTCGCGGTTCCACACGCTGCCCCATGCATGCTCATTGACGAAATCCTGCAGCGGCTGGGTGAACTCGGTGGCATTGCCCAGGGCGCGGTCGACGAACACATCGCCCATGACCTGGCGACGCATTTCAACCCCGGACTTTTTCTGTTCGGTCATTGCGATTCCCTCTTGTGTTGGCGGCGCCAGGCTTGCAGCGAGGTGAACAACACAAACGCGACCAGCGCTGGCAGGACGTAATACAGCATCAATTGTTCAAGCCGGGTGGCCAGCGGCATGCCGAAGGTGAACGACACCACATGCAGCCCATACGCCAGATACAACCCCAGAAACACCAGGCCTTCAGCGCGGGTGACGCGGTAGCCGCTGTAGAACACCGGCAGGCACAACACCACCACGCCGAGCATCACCGGCAAGTCGAAATCCAGTGCGTTGGGCGACACCGACAACGGCGAGGGCGCCACCAGCGCGGTGAACCCCAGCACGCCGAGCAGGTTGAACAGGTTGCTGCCGATCACGTTGCCCACGGCAATTTCGCGCTCGCCGCGCAACGCGGCAATCAGCGAGGTGGCCAGGCACGGCAGCGAGGTGCCGACACCGATCAGCGTCAAGCCGATGATGCGTTCGGACAGGCCCAGGTCGCTTGCCACATCCACCGCTGCGCCCAGCAGCAAATGCCCGGCCAGCACCAGAATCAACAACCCGCCCAGCATCAACAACGCGCTGCTCAGCCAGGGCGCGCGGGCCACCGTGTCCAGCGTGCGCGGACGGCGGGAATGGCGGGTCTGGTAGTGCAACACACCGAGGTAAGCTATCAGCGCAACCACTAAAAAGAGGCCGTCGAGCGGTGTCAGTTCTTCATTGGCGGCCAGGGTGAACACCAAGAGGCCGGCGAAAATCATCACCGGGATGTCCAGCCGCACCAGCTGCCGAGAGACGCGCAGCGGAATGATCAACGCCGCCAGGCCCAGGGTGACGAGGGTGTTGAAGATACTGCTGCCGATGACGCTGCCCACGGCGATATCGGTATTGCCGGCCAGGGTGGCCTGCAGGCTGACGGTCATCTGCGGCGCACTGCTGCCGAAAGCGACGATGCTCAAGCCGATAATCAGTGGCCGCACCTTGAGGCTGGCTGCCAGGCGCACGGCGGCGCGCACCAGGATTTCGGCGCCGACGATCAGCAACACCAGGCCGCTGATCAGTTCGATCAGGCTCCAGGGCGAGAGGGCGGTTAATCCGAAAATGGCCAGGGCTCCTTTATCAGTTGCTCAGCGCCTGCACGCGAACCCGTGCAGTGCCGCTGCCCAGCATACCGAGTTGTTCGGCAGCCTTGCGTGAAACGTCGATCAGGCGCCCACGGGTATGCGGACCGCGATCATTGATGCGCACGACCACGGATCTGTTGTTGTTGAGATTGGTCACCTTGACCTGAGTGCCGAAGGGCAGACGCCGATGGGCGGCGGTCAGGGTGTTCTGGTTGAAGGGTTCACCGCTGGCAGTCTTGTTGCCATGGTGCTTGGCGCCGTAATAGGAGGCGGTGCCGGTTTCGTCGTAGCCGTTGGGGTCGATGAGGCCGCTGGCGCAACCGGCCAACGCAGAGAACAGGGCCAGGAGGCCGAGTAGACGCTTCACTTTAAGTAAGTCCCCATTATAAATGTGGGAGCTGGCTTGCCTGCGATGCAGGCACCTCGGTGTTTCAGTTGCACCGAGGCGATACTATCGCAGGCAAGCCAGCGCCCACATGGGTCCGAGTTGGGTAGGAAATCCCGCCCGGACCCTTTCACCGCGAATCAGCCTTCGAGCTTGCTTTTCAGCAATTCGTTCACCTGTTGCGGGTTGGCCTTGCCTTTGGAGGC
This sequence comes from Pseudomonas sp. 14P_5.3_Bac1, assembly GCF_025466135.1. Classification (NCBI taxonomy): domain Bacteria; kingdom Pseudomonadati; phylum Pseudomonadota; class Gammaproteobacteria; order Pseudomonadales; family Pseudomonadaceae; genus Pseudomonas; species Pseudomonas sp. 14P_5.3_Bac1. The sequence continues at coordinate 6,345 of NZ_JANLOF010000037.1, forward strand.
TTTCATCGCCTGGCCGACAAAGAAGCCGAACATTTTGCCGCGCTTGGCTTCGTCTGCGGCGCGGTACTGTTCGACCTGTTCGGCGTTGGCCGCCAGCATTTCATCGAGCACGGCCGAGATCGCGCCGCTGTCGGTGACTTGCTTGAGGCCGCGCTTCTCGATGATCTCATCGGCGCTGCCTTCGCCTGCGGCCATCGCTTCAAACACGGTCTTGGCGATTTTGCCGGAGATGGTGTTGTCCTTGATGCGCAGCAGCATGCCGCCCAGTTGCTCGGCGGTGACAGGGGCTTCGTCGATTTCCAGGCCCTGTTTGTTCAACAGGCTGCCCAGCTCAACCATCACCCAGTTGGCCGCCAGTTTGGCGTCGCCGGCAATGCTCACGACTTTTTCGAAGTAGTTGGCTTGCTCGCGGCTGGAGGCCAGCACGCTGGCGTCGTAGACCGACAGGCCGAACTGCGCCTGGAAGCGCTCGCGTTTGTGCTGCGGCAATTCCGGCAGGGTGGCGCGGATGTCATTGAGGAACGAATCCTCAAGCACCACCGGCAACAGGTCCGGGTCGGGGAAGTAACGGTAGTCGTTGGCTTCCTCTTTGCTGCGCATGGCGCGGGTTACGTCTTTGTTCGGGTCGTACAGGCGGGTTTGCTGGATCACCTTGCCGCCGTCTTCGATCAGGTCGATCTGGCGACGCACTTCGCTGTTGATCGCTTTTTCGATGAAGCGGAACGAGTTGACGTTCTTGATCTCGCAGCGGGTGCCGAACTCGACCTGGCCCTTGGGACGGATCGACACGTTGCAGTCGCAACGCAGCGAACCTTCGGCCATGTTGCCGTCGCAGATGCCCAGGTAGCGCACCAGCGCGTGGATCGTCTTGACGTAGGCCACGGCTTCCTTGGCGCTGCGCATGTCCGGCTCGGAGACGATTTCCAGCAACGGCGTGCCGGCACGGTTCAAGTCGATGCCGGTAGCGCCCGGGAATTCTTCATGCAGACTCTTGCCGGCGTCTTCTTCCAGGTGCGCGCGGGTCACGCCGACACGTTTGATGGTGCCGTCTTCCAGTGGGATGTCCAGGTAGCCCTTGCCGACAATCGGCAGTTCCATCTGGCTGATCTGGTAGCCCTTGGGCAGGTCCGGGTAGAAGTAGTTCTTGCGCGCGAACACGTTGTGCTGGCCGATCTCGGCATCAATCGCCAGGCCGAACATCACCGCCATGCGCACCGCTTCCTGGTTCAGCACCGGCAGCACGCCGGGCATGCCCAGGTCTACCAGGCTGGCCTGGGTGTTGGGCTCTGCGCCGAACGTGGTGGCGCTACCGGAGAAAATCTTCGATTGGGTGGCGAGCTGGGTATGAATCTCCAGCCCGATCACAACTTCCCATTGCATAGTGTTCTCCTCAGAAGCCGGTAGGGGTGCGAGTGTGCCAGTCGGTGTTCAACTGGTACTGGTGCGCCACATTGAGCAGGCGGCCTTCCTGGAAATACGGGGCGAGCAATTGCACACCGACCGGCAGGCCATCGACGAAACCGGCGGGCATGGACAAGCCCGGCAAGCCCGCGAGGTTGGCGGTGATGGTGTACAGGTCTTCCAGGTACTCGGCGATCGGGTCGCCGGTCTTGGCGCCGATCTTCCAGGCCGGGTTCGGCGTGGTTGGGCCGAGGATCACGTCGACTTCTTCGAAGGCGGCCATGAAGTCGTTCTTGACCAGGCGACGGATTTTCTGCGCCTTGAGGTAGTACGCGTCGTAGTAGCCGGCGGACAGGGCGTAGGCACCGACCATGATCCGACGTTGGACTTCGGCGCCGAAGCCTTCGCCGCGCGAGCGTTTGTACAGGTCTTCGAGGCCTTTCGGGTTTTCACAGCGATAGCCGAAGCGCACGCCGTCGAAACGCGACAGGTTGGAAGAGGCTTCTGCCGGCGCGATCACGTAGTAGGCAGGAATCGCGTGCTGGTTGTTCGGCAGGCTGATTTCCTTGATCACGGCGCCGAGCTGTTCCAGCGTCTTGACGCTGTTGTGCACCCGTTCGGCGATACGCGGGTCGAGGCCGGCGCTGAAATACTCTTTCGGCACGCCAATACGCAGGCCTTTGAGCGAGGTATTGAGGCTGGCGCTGTAGTCCGGCACCGGCTCATCAATGCTGGTGGAGTCCTGCTTATCAAACCCGGCCATACCTTGTAACAAAATCGCGCAGTCTTCAGCGGTACGTGCCAGCGGGCCGCCCTGATCCAGGCTGGAGGCGTAGGCGATCATGCCCCAACGGGAAACACGACCGTAGGTCGGCTTCAAACCGGTGAGGTTGGTGAACGCGGCGGGCTGACGGATCGAGCCGCCGGTGTCGGTAGCGGTAGCCGCCGGCAGGAAGCGCGCGGCAACCGCGGCAGCCGAACCACCGGACGAACCGCCTGGCACGTGATCCAGGTTCCACGGGTTTTTCACGGCGCCGTAGTAGCTCGACTCGTTGGCCGAACCCATGGCGAATTCGTCCATGTTGGTCTTGCCCAGGGTCACGGCGCCGGCGGCGGCCAGCTTGGACACCACGGTGGCATCGTAGGGCGCTTTGAAGTTGTCGAGCATCTTCGAGCCGCAACTGGTGCGAATGCCCTGGGTGCAGAACAGGTCTTTGTGGGCGATTGGTGCGCCCAGCAGTGCGCCATTCTCACCGTTGGCGCGACGTACGTCGGCGGCCTTGGCCTGGCTCAGGGCCATTTCCTGGGTGAGGCTGATGAAGCTGTTGACCTTCGGATCAAGCTCGGCGATGCGCGCAAGCAGGGTCTTGGTCAGCTCTTCGGAAGAAAACTTTTTGTCGGCGAGACCGCGGGCGATCTCGGCCAGAGTCATGTGATGCATGAAAGGCTCTTTCCCTTTAGTCGATGACTTTCGGAACCAGGTACAGGCCGTTTTCGACCGCTGGCGCGATGGACTGGTAGGCCTCGCGATTATTTCGCTCGGTCACAACGTCTGCGCGCAGGCGCTGGCTGGCTTCCAGCGGGTGAGCCAGAGGCTCGATGCCGTCGGTATTGACGGCCTGCATTTGGTCAACCAGCCCGAGAATGCTGTTCAGGGCTGCGGTGGTCTGTGGAAGATCGGCTTCATTCAGGCCAAGCGAGGCCAGATGAGCGATTTTTTCCACGTCGGAGCGTTCAAGCGCCATGGGATTCTCCAGTGGAAAACAGAACGGAGGGCGTCCGTGTGTTAGATTGTCGGAACACTACCGCATTTCTACGGTCATATGGCCGCGATTGTGGGGGTTGGTGCACAGAAAGTCGGCCAATTTAGCACATTGGCGCCTTGCCCAAAATCCCTGTCGTTGTTAGAGTTTGCCGCACTTTTTTACCCACGCGTTGCCTAGGGTCCTTTCCCCATGTTCAAGAAACTGCGTGGCATGTTTTCCAGCGATCTTTCCATTGACCTGGGCACTGCCAACACCCTTATTTACGTGCGCGAGCGCGGTATCGTTCTGAATGAGCCATCGGTTGTGGCCATTCGGACCCATGGTAATCAGAAAAGTGTCGTTGCCGTTGGCACCGAGGCCAAGCGCATGCTCGGCCGAACACCAGGCAACATCGCTGCCATTCGTCCGATGAAGGACGGCGTGATCGCCGACTTCAGCGTCTGCGAGAAGATGCTGCAGTACTTCATCAACAAGGTTCACGAAAACAGTTTCCTGCAGCCCAGCCCTCGTGTGCTGATCTGCGTTCCGTGCAAGTCCACCCAGGTTGAGCGTCGTGCCATCCGTGAATCGGCCCTTGGCGCCGGTGCCCGCGAAGTATTCCTGATCGAAGAGCCTATGGCTGCCGCTATCGGCGCCGGCTTGCCGGTCGAAGAAGCGCGCGGTTCGATGGTGGTGGATATCGGTGGTGGTACCACTGAAATCGCCCTGATTTCCCTGAACGGTGTGGTGTACGCCGAATCCGTGCGTGTAGGCGGCGACCGTTTCGATGAAGCGATCATTACTTATGTGCGTCGTAACTACGGCAGCTTGATCGGCGAATCCACCGCCGAGCGCATCAAGCAGGAAATCGGCACCGCTTACCCGGGCGGCGAAGTTCGCGAAGTTGATGTTCGCGGTCGCAACCTGGCCGAAGGCGTTCCACGTGCTTTCACCCTGAACTCCAATGAAGTACTGGAAGCTCTGCAAGAGTCCCTGGCCACCATTGTTCAGGCAGTGAAGAGCGCTCTGGAACAATCGCCTCCGGAGCTGGCTTCCGACATCGCCGAGCGTGGCCTGGTGCTGACCGGTGGTGGCGCCTTGCTGCGCGACCTCGACAAGCTGCTGGCCCAGGAAACAGGCCTGCCGGTGATCGTCGCCGAAGACCCGCTGACCTGCGTCGCCCGTGGTGGTGGCCGTGCACTGGAAATGATGGATAAACACACCATGGACCTGCTTTCCAGCGAATAAAATTGCCGGAATGGTTCATGCTTCGCCCGCAGGCAGCACTTTGCAGTGCTGCCTGTTGGCGTTTATCTTCTTCAATCTGCATCCAGGCCGGTTTGATGCCGTATGAATAAAGAGAACATTTGCCCGGGAGGAGCGGCTTATTAAACCGCTTTTCGCCAAAGGCCCCTCATTGGGCGTGCGCTTATTGGTGCTGGTCGTGCTTTCGGTCGCGCTGATGGTGGTCGATGCCCGCTTTGCACTGCTCAAGCCCGTGCGTAGCCAGATGTCGCTGGTGTTGATGCAGACTTACTGGATCACCGACCTGCCGCAACGGCTCTATCAGGGCGTGGCCAGCCAATTCGGCAGCCGCACCGAGCTTGTCGCCGAGAACGAAAAACTCAAGACTGAAAACCTGCTGTTGCAGGGGCGCATGCAAAAGCTGGCGGCCCTCACCGAGCAGAACGTTCGGCTGCGCGAGTTGCTTAACTCTTCGGCATTGGTCAACGAGAAGGTCGAAGTGGCCGAGTTGATCGGCATGGACCCCAACCCCTTTACCCATCGCATCATCATCAACAAGGGTGAGCGCGACGGTGTGGTCCTGGGTCAACCGGTGCTCGACGCCCGTGGCCTGATGGGCCAGGTGGTCGAGTTGATGCCCTACACTTCGCGCGTATTACTGCTGACGGACACCACCCACAGCATTCCCGTGCAGGTCAACCGCAACGGTTTGCGCGCGATTGCCAGCGGTACCGGTAACCCGGAGCGTCTTGAGTTGCGCCATGTGGCCGACACTGCCGACATCAAGGAAGGCGACCTGTTGGTCAGTTCCGGCCTGGGTCAGCGGTTCCCCGCCGGTTACCCGGTAGCGACGGTCAAGGAAGTGATCCACGATTCCGGCCAGCCGTTCGCCATTGTGCGTGCGGTACCGACGGCGGCCTTGAACCGCAGCCGTTACCTGTTGCTGGTGTTCAGCGACAACCGTACGCCGGAAGAGCGTGCCAACGACGCTGCCCAGGCGCAGGAAGCAGAAGACAAGCAGAACGGTACCGCGCCGGTCATTCCTGCCACGGTGCCAAAACCAGCCTTCGTGGGGCCGCCTGCACCTGCGGCGACCTCGGTCGCGCCAGTGGCAACGCCCGTCAAACCTGCGGCCCACAGCGCCCGCTCAGCCAAACCGGCTGCGGCCAAGCCAACGGTCACCACGCCGGCCGCCACAGCGCCAGCGGCTAAACCGCCTGCCACGTCGGCAACCCGACCAGCGGCCGCAGCGCCGGCAACCACGCGGCAGAGGGAGGAATAATGGCCGGTACGCATTCGCGCAATGGCTGGATCGTCTGGCTGACCTTCGCCATCGGCTTGCTGCTCAGCGTTTCGCCGTTGCCGCAGTTCATGGAAATCCTGCGACCGCTCTGGCTCGCCTTGCTCCTGGCGTTCTGGTCGCTGACCTTGCCGCACAAGGTAGGCATGGTCACGGCGATGTGCCTGGGCTTGGCGGAAGACGTGCTCTATGGCACCTTGCTGGGCCAGAACGCGCTGATCCTGACCCTGATTACTTTCCTGGTGCTGTCATTGCAGCAGCGGTTGCGCATGTTCCCGATGTGGCAGCAGTGCCTGGTGATCCTGGTGATCTTCGGCCTGGCGCAGTTGGTGCAACTGTGGCTCAGCGCCTTGACCGGTAACCGCCAGCCGACCCTGGCCCTGGTATTGCCGGCCCTGGTCAGTGCATTGCTGTGGCCTTGGGTCAGCTTCGGCCTGCGTGGTTTACGTCGCCGCTATAAAATCAATTGAATGGATTGCGAGGCTCTGCCTGGTTATCGAACCCTACAGGGAGAGTCTGCAATGAATTCGCTTTATCTGGCCTCGGGCTCCCCAAGGCGTCGTGAACTGCTGACGCAGATCGGTGTGCCTTTCACCGTGGTCAGCGCCGCCATTGATGAAACTCCTCTTACAAACGAATCCGCCGTTGCCTACGTCGAGCGCCTTGCGCACGGCAAGGCCACGGCGGGTTTTGCTGCGCTTGAAAAGACTGCCGGCGCCTGCGTGCTGGGCGCCGACACGGCCGTGATCGTTGATGGTCAGATCCTTGGCAAACCGGTTGACCAGGCCGACGCCCTGGCGATGTTGATGGCCCTGTCGGGACGCGAGCATGAAGTCCTCACCGCCATTGCCGTCACCGACGGCGAGCGCAGCGAAACTCGATGTGTGAGCAGCCGGGTACGTTTTCGCGCTATTTCTGTCGAGGAGGCTACAACCTACTGGCGCAGCGGCGAACCTCAGGACAAGGCGGGCGGCTATGCTATCCAGGGGCTTGGATCGGTGTTTGTCGCCGGGCTCAATGGCAGCTATTCCGCCGTGGTAGGCCTGCCTGTGTGCGAAACCGCGCAACTGCTTGGTCAATTCGGCATACCCTGTTGGCAAAACCTTACCGCGCGCTGAACGCCGTATTCCAGCGCCAAGCCTTAAGCGATCGGTCACTATTGTGAAAACGCCTGAACGAGACCCAGCCATGAGTGAAGAGATTCTGATCAATATCACGCCGATGGAATCGCGCGTGGCGGTGGTAGAGAACGGTGTTCTGCAAGAAGTGCACGTCGAGCGCACCCAGAAGCGCGGCATTGTCGGCAATATCTATAAAGGCAAAGTGGTGCGCGTGTTGCCGGGCATGCAGGCGGCATTCGTCGACATCGGCCTGGACCGCGCCGCGTTTATCCACGCGTCGGAAATCTCCCTGCGCGAAGGCCCTGCGGTTGAAAGCATCAGCGCGCTGGTACACGAAGGGCAGAGCCTGGTGGTGCAAGTCACCAAGGACCCGATCGGTTCCAAGGGCGCGCGGCTGACCACTCAACTGTCGATTCCTTCGCGTTACCTCGTGTACATGCCGCGCACTGCGCATGTCGGTATTTCTTTAAAAATCGAAGACGAAGCCGAGCGTGAACGCCTGAAAAAGGTGGTCAGCGACTGCGTGGCTGCCGAGGGCATCAAGGAAGCCGGTGGTTTTATCCTGCGCACGGCCGCAGAAGGCGCCGGCGCCGATGAAATCCTCATGGATATCAGGTACCTGCGGCGCTTGTGGGACCAGATCGGCGCACAGATCAAAACCATTGGCGCGCCGAGCGTGATCTATGAAGACCTTGGCCTCGCGCTGCGCACACTGCGCGATTTGGTCAGCCCGAAAATCGAGAAAATTCGCATCGACTCGCGGGAAACCTTCCAGCGCACCACACAATTTGTCGCCGAATTGATGCCGGAAATAGCCGACCGCCTCGAGCATTACCCCGGCGAGCGGCCGATCTTCGATCTTTATGGCGTCGAAGACGAAATCCAGAAAGCCCTGGAGCGTAAAGTGCCGCTCAAATCCGGCGGCTATCTGGTCGTGGACCCGGCAGAGGCCATGACCACCATTGACGTCAACACCGGCGCGTTTGTCGGCCACCGCAATCTCGAAGAGACCATCTTCAAGACCAACCTCGAAGCCGCCACCGCGATTGCCCGCCAACTGCGCCTGCGCAACCTGGGCGGCATCATCATCATTGACTTCATCGACATGGAAGACGAAGAGCACCAGCGCCAGGTGCTGCGTACCCTCGAGAAGCAACTGGAGCGCGATCACGCCAAGACCAACATCATCGGCATCACCGAGCTGGGCCTGGTGCAGATGACCCGCAAGCGTACCCGCGAAAGCCTTGAGCAAGTGCTCTGCGAACCCTGCAGCAGCTGCCAGGGGCGCGGCAAGCTGAAGACCCCGGAAACGGTTTGCTACGAGATTTTCCGCGAAATCTTACGGGAGGCACGCGCCTATCAAGCCGAAGGTTATAGAGTGCTCGCCAACCAGAAAGTCGTCGATCGGTTACTGGATGAAGAGTCTGGTAACGTCGCTGAACTGGAGGGTTTTATCGGGCGCACGATTCGCTTCCAGGTCGAAACCATGTATTCCCAGGAACAATATGACGTGGTGCTGCTCTGATCCCCAATCGCTTAATTTCTTCGAGAACGGCAGACCTTGATCTGCCGTCCGTCCACTGCTTTGAGGGTCGCCTGACATGGAGCGTCTGATACGCTTTTTTGCCGCTTTGACCCGTTGGGGCCTGGGCTTGTGTGCCTTGCTGCTGGTGTTGGCTGCGGTGTACGTGAGCCTGGGTCGTGAATTGACTCCGCTGGTGGCTGAATACCGCGCCGAAATCGAAGCCAAGGCTCAGGCTGCGGTGGACATGCCCGTGCAAATCGGCAGCCTTGAAGGCCGCTGGAGCGGTTTCGCTCCTGTGTTGCTGGCTCACGACGTGATGGTCGGCGAGGGCAGCAGTGCCTTGCGCCTGGACCAGGTTGAGGTGGTGCCGGATATCTGGGCCAGCCTGATGGCCCGCGAAGTGCGTATAGCCCACCTGGAAGTCAGCGGGCTGCAGTTGAGCGTCAAGGAAGACAAGGACGGCCACTGGGCGCTCCAAGGCCTGCCGGTGCAAGATGACCAACCGTTGGACCCTGAGCAGTTGCTGACGCGCATGCAGATGGTCAAGCGCGTGTCCTTGCTCGATAGCCAGGTCACGCTGCAACCGTTCGGCCAGGCGCCGCTGACCCTGACTTACGTGGGCCTGAGCCTGCACACCGGCGCCAATCGCCAGCGCCTCGATGCGCGCTTGACCCTGCCGGATGGCCAGCCACTGGCTGTAAACCTGCGTACCCGTATTCGCGCCAGCGCTTGGAAAGACGGTGAAGTCCAGGCTTACCTGAGCCTGCCGCAAAGCGACTGGGCCAAATGGATACCCGCCAGGCTGACCCAGCAATGGAACGTCACGCAGTTCAAGGCCGGCGGCGAATTCTGGCTGACCTGGGCCAAAGGCACCGTGCAAAGCGCGGTGGCGCGTCTGAACTCACCCCAGCTCAAAGGCAGCTACGCCAACCGCAAGCCGGTCCATATCGAAAACCTTGCCCTTACGGCTTATCTGCAACGCAGTGAAAGCGGCCTCAACGTGCTGTTTGACTCGCTGGCGATGAACATTGGTGAAACGCGCTGGGAGTCGCGCCTGCAATTGCAGCAGAGCCTGGCTACCGACAAGGATCTGGAGGTCTGGAAACTGCAGGCCGACCGCCTTGACCTGACGCCGATCACGCCGCTGCTGAATGCCTTGGCGCCCCTGCCGGAAGGCTTTGCCAAAACCGTCGAACACCTCAAGGCCACTGGCGTGCTGCGCAACGTGCTGGTGGATTTTCGCCCCCAGGATACGAGCGATCAGAAGGTCAGTTTTGCCGCCAACCTCGAGCGCATCGGGTTTGATGCCTACTTCGGCGCACCGGCTGCGCGCAACGTGTCCGGCAGTATCAGCGGCGACCTGGGGCACGGTGAGTTGCGCATGGACAGCAAGGACTTCTCCTTGCACCTGTACCCGATCTTTGCCAAACCGTGGCAGTACATCCAGGCCAATGCACGCCTGACGTGGAAGCTGGATAAAGAAGGTTTCACCCTGATCGCCCCCTACATCAAGGTGCTCGGCGAAGAAGGCAAGGTTGCGGCAGACTTCCTGATTCGTCTGCATTTCGACCATAGCCAGGAAGACTATATGGACCTGCGGGTCGGCATGGTCGATGGCGATGGCCGTTTTACACCCAAGTATTTGCCGGCGGTATTGAGCCCGTCGTTGGATGAGTGGTTGCGCACAGCGATTCTCAAAGGCGCGGTTGACCAAGGTTTCTTCCAGTACCAAGGTTCGCTGAACCACGACGCGCTGCCGGCTGCGCGCAATATCAGCCTGTTCTTCAAGGTGCACGATGCCGAACTGGCGTTCCAGCCAGGCTGGCCGCATGTGAGCAAGGTCAATGGCGAAGTGTTTGTCGAGGAGAGCGGCGTGCGCATCCTGGCGAGCAAGGGCCAATTGCTCGACACCAAGGTCAAGGACGTTTACGTCAATATTCCTCACGCGCCAGCCGGTAAAGACAGTCATCTGCTGATCACCGGTGGATTCGCAGGTGGCCTGGGGGATGGCTTGAAGATCCTTCAGGACGCGCCGATCGGCACTGGCTCGACGTTTGCCGGCTGGAAAGGCGAGGGCGACCTGCAAGGCAAGCTGGACCTGGATATTCCGCTGGTCAAAGGCACCGAACCCAAGATCGTGGTGGATTTCCAGACCGACAAGTCCCGCCTGCAATTGGCCGAGCCGACTCTGGATTTGAGCCAGCTCAAGGGCGATTTCCGCTTCGACAGCACCAAGGGACTGAGTGGCCAGAACATCTCCGCCCAGGCGTTTGATCGTCCGATCACGGCGCAGATCGTTGCTGATGGCAAACCGGGCACTATCAGCACGCGTATCACCGCCAAGGGGCAGGTCACGGTCAAGCGCCTGACGGACTGGTTGAAAATTAGCCAGCCGCTGCCGGTGTCCGGCGATATCCCCTACCAATTGCAAGTGACACTGGACGGCGCCGACAGCCAACTGATGGTCAGTTCCAACATGAAAGGCGTAGCGGTCGATCTGCCCGCACCGTTTGGCATGCCCGCCAGCCAGGGGCGCGACAGCGTATTCCGCATGACCTTGCAGGGGGCCGAGCGCCGCTACTGGTTCGATTATGGCGAGCTGGCGAGCTTCACCTTTGCGTCGCCTCCGGACAAATTCAATGAGGGTCGCGGGGAGTTGTTCCTGGGGGACGGTGATGCCGTGCTGCCGGCTGCCAAAGGCTTGCGCATTCGTGGCGTGCTGTCGGAGCTGGATATAGACCCGTGGAAAAAACTGGTCGACCGTTACGCCGGCAATGACCCAGGCGGCAATGCCAAGCAACTGCTCAGCGGTGCTGATTTCAAGGTGGGCAAGTTGAGCGGTTTTGGTACCCAGTTTGACCAGGTCAACCTGCAACTTGACCGCAAACCGGCCGCATGGGGGCTGCAGTTCGACAGTCAACAAGCCAAAGGTGCTGTGAACCTTCCTGATGCCAAGGGCGCGCCTATTGCAATCAACCTGCAGTACGTGAAGTTGCCGGCGGTGGATCCGAAGGCACAGGCCGACGAAAACGCGCCAGACCCGTTGGCGGATGTCGACCCCAAGGACATTCCAGCACTGGATATCTCTATCAATCAACTGTTCCAGGGGCCGGACTTGGTGGGCGCCTGGTCACTGAAAGTACGGCCGACGGCCAAAGGCCTGGCCTTCAACAATCTGGACCTTGGCCTCAAAGGCATGCAGCTCAACGGCGCTGGTGGTTGGGAAGGCGCGCCGGGTAACAGCAGCAGTTGGTACAAAGGACGCCTGGATGGCAAGAACATCGCCGATGTGCTCAAAGGCTGGGGGTTCGCGCCGACGGTAACCAGTGAAGACTTCCATCTGGATGTGGACGGGCGCTGGCCGGGCTCGCCGGCTTGGGTCGGTCCCAAGCGTTTCTCCGGTAGCCTGGATGCAGCGTTCCGCAAAGGCCAGTTCGTTGAGGTCGAAGGTGGCGCGCAGGCTCTGCGGGTATTTGGCTTGCTGAACTTCAACTCCATCGGGCGCCGTTTGCGTCTGGACTTCTCGGACTTGCTTGGCAAAGGTTTGAGCTATGACCGGGTCAAAGGCTTGCTCGCGGCCAGCAATGGCGTGTTCGTGACGCGTGAACCCATCACCATGACCGGGCCTTCCACCAACCTGGAGCTCAACGGCACGCTGGACCTGGTAGCCGACCGCGTCGACGCCAAGCTGCTGGTCACGTTGCCGGTGACCAATAACCTGCCGATCGCCGCTTTGATTGTCGGTGCACCGGCCATTGGTGGCGCGCTGTTTTTGATCGACAAGTTGATTGGCGATCGTGTTTCGCGTTTCGCCAGCGTGCAGTACAAGGTGCAAGGGCCATGGAAGGATCCAAAAATCACCTTCGACAAGCCATTTGAAAAACCAAACTGAGAGGCTGTGGAGTAGCATGGCCGCATGCCCTTTTCGGAGTGTCGGCCTATGTCCTTTGCGGTAATTCAGATGGTCAGCCAGAGCGATGTTCTGGCCAACCTGGCCCAGGCCAGGCGCTTGCTGGAGCAAGCGGCGGCGGGCGGCGCGAAGCTGGCGGTACTGCCGGAGAACTTCGCCGCCATGGGCCGCCGTGACGTAGCCGATCTCGGCCGCGCCGAAGCTTTGGGTGAAGGCCCGATCCTGCCGTGGTTGAAACAGACCGCTCGCGACCTCACCTTATGGATAGTGGCCGGTACTTTGCCGTTGCCGCCCAAGGACCAACCCAACGCCAAGTCCAATGCTTGCTCGCTGTTGATCGATGATCAGGGCGAAATCGTCGCCCGTTACGACAAGCTGCACTTGTTCGATGTGGATGTAGCTGATGCGCGGGGTCGTTATCGCGAATCTGACGACTATGCTTTCGGGAGCAATGTGGTGGTAGCGGACACGCCGGTGGGGCGATTGGGCCTGACGGTGTGCTACGACCTGCGGTTCCCGGAGCTGTACAGCGAATTGCGCGCGGCGGGGGCTGAATTGATTACCGCCCCCTCGGCCTTTACCGCGGTGACGGGTGCTGCGCATTGGGACGTACTGATACGGGCGCGAGCCATTGAAACCCAGTGCTACTTGCTGGCAGCTGCCCAAGGCGGCGTACACCCAGGCCCACGGGAAACCTTTGGCCACGCAGCGATTGTCGACCCTTGGGGGCGCGTGCTGACACAACAGGATCAGGGCGAAGCGGTGTTGTTGGCCGAACGCGATAGCAATGAACAAGCGTCGATACGGGCGCGCATGCCGGTGGTCAACCATCGGCGCTTTTTCTCGCAGGGCGCGCTGCGGCCTGCTTCGGAACGATGAATTTAAGGCCAAACCTATGAGCGAGTTGTTGTCCTCAGTCAGTGAACACCTCCTGGCACCCGGTGGCGTGACCATCGAAAGCTTGCAAACCGTGCTCGGCGACCTGGCCGGGCCAGGCATCGACGCGGCGGACCTGTATTTCCAGGGGCAGATTTCCGAGTCATGGGCCCTCGAAGACGGCATCGTCAAGGAAGGCAGTTTCAACCTTGACCAGGGCGTGGGCGTGCGTGCGCAATCCGGTGAAAAGACCGGGTTTGCCTACAGTAATGCCATCACCCTTGAAGCGCTGGGTCTGGCGGCCCGCGCAGCGCGCTCGATTTCCCGCGCTGGCCAGAACGGCACGGTGCAGGCGTTCAGTACCCAGGACGTGGCGCAGTTGTACGCGCCGGATAACCCTCTGGAAGTGATCAGCCGTGCGGAAAAGGTCGATTTGCTCAAGCGTATCGACGCCGCTACCCGTGCCCTCGACCCACGCATACAGCAAGTGACCGTGAGCATGGCCGGTGTGTGGGAACGCATTCTGGTGGCGTCCACCGACGGCGGGCTGGCGGCAGATGTACGGCCGTTGGTACGGTTTAATGTCAGCGTGATCGTTGAGCAGAATGGTCGCCGCGAGCGCGGTGGCCATGGCGGCGGCGGGCGTACCGACTACCGTTATTTCCTTTCTGATGACCGCGCCATGGGCTATGCCCGCGAGGCGTTGCGCCAGGCGCTGGTTAACCTGGAAGCCATCCCTGCACCCGCCGGTACCTTGCCGGTGGTGTTGGGTTCGGGCTGGTCCGGGGTTTTGCTGCACGAAGCGGTGGGCCACGGCCTGGAAGGCGACTTCAATCGCAAGGGCAGTTCGGCCTACAGCGGGCGCATGGGCGAGATGGTCGCGTCCAAGCTGTGCACCATTGTCGACGACGGCACCTTGGCGGGTCGCCGTGGTTCGTTGAGCGTTGATGACGAAGGCACGCCGACCGAGTGCACCACGCTGATTGAAAACGGTGTGCTCAAGGGCTACATGCAAGACAAACTCAATGCGCGTCTGATGGGCGTGGCGCGCACCGGTAACGGCCGTCGTGAGTCCTACGCGCACTTGCCGATGCCACGTATGACCAATACCTACATGCTCGGTGGCCAAAGCGATCCGGCGGAAATCATCGCCTCGGTCAAACGCGGGATCTACTGCGCGAACCTCGGCGGCGGCCAGGTGGATATCACCAGCGGCAAGTTTGTGTTCTCCACCAGCGAGGCGTACCTGATCGAAGACGGCAAGATTACCGCGCCGGTCAAAGGGGCGACGTTGATTGGTAATGGGCCGGAAGCCATGAGCAAGGTGTCGATGGTCGGTAATGACCTGTCGCTGGACAGCGGCGTGGGCACATGCGGCAAGGATGGGCAGTCGGTGCCGGTCGGCGTTGGCCAGCCAACCTTGAAGATTGATGCGATCACCGTGGGTGGCACGGGGTCGTAAGCGGTGGAGCTTCGGGTGGCGCAGACGCCACCCGGGGAAGAGGATCAGCGCAGGCCGCGTTGAGTCTCGTCCAGCTCACGGATGTACTTGAAAATTTTACGGCTGGTGGCCGGAGCCTTGTTTTGCGCCAGTTCGTGCTGGGCCTGACGGATCAGGGAGCGCAGTTGCTGGCGGTCCGCGTCCGGGTAGTCCACCACGAATTTCTCCAGTACAGCGTCATCGCCCGAAATCAGGCGGTCACGCCAACGTTCCAGGTTATGGAAACGTTCGTTGTACTGGCGAGTGGAGGCATCGAGTTGATCGAGCAACGTCAGAATGGCGTCAGTGTCCTGATCGCGCATCAATTTGCCGATAAACATGATGTGCCGTTTACGCGCGATATTCGCGGTGTGCTTAGGCGCATCCGCCAGGGCCCGGCGCATTTCGTCGGTCAGTGGCAGTTTTGCAACCAAATCCGGCTTGAGCGTTGTAAGGCGCTCGCCAAGGTCAACCAGAGCATGCAGCTCGCGTTTGACCTGGGTTTTGCTTTTCTCCCCATCGAGGGAGTCGTCGTAAGAATCAACCATGGTGGCAGTCCGCAAAGAAACGCCGCCATGATAACCAGTCGGGGGCCGCTTGTCCGGCCCGGTCGCTCGATGGCCTTAACCGAAAGCAGAATTTGAGTGGAGAAAACCATGAGTGCAGCCCAAAGCGTCGGTCCGCAAGCGTTACCGGCACTGCAGGAACAAGTCGAGCAGATCCTTGCCGAGGCCAAGCGTCAGGGTGCCAGTGCCTGTGAAGTGGCCGTATCGCTGGAGCAGGGGCTGTCGACGTCGGTGCGCCAGCGGGAAGTGGAAACTGTCGAATTCAATCGCGATCAGGGTTTTGGTATCACCTTGTATTCGGGGCAGCGCAAAGGCTCGGCGAGTACGTCGGCCAGCGGTCCGGAAGCGATTCGCGAAACTGTCGCTGCTGCGTTGGCGATTGCCAAGCACACGTCCGAAGACGAAAGCTCGGGCTTGGCCGACAAAGCGCTTATGGCCAAGGACTTGAAGGATTTCGACCTCTTTCACGCCTGGGACATCACGCCTGAGCAGGCTATCGAGCAGGCGCTGATCTGCGAAGCTGCGGCGTTTGATGCCGATCCCCGCATCAAGAATGCTGATGGCACCACCTTGAGCACCCATCAGGGTTGCCGTGTTTACGGCAACAGCCACGGTTTTATCGGCGGTTACGCTTCTACTCGCCATAGCTTGAGCTGCGTGATGATCGCCGAAGCCGATGGCCAGATGCAGCGTGATTATTGGTACGACGTAAGCCGCCAGGGTGAATTGCTGGCGAACCCGGTCAGTATTGGTCAGCGCGCTGCGCAGCGCGCGGCGAGCCGTTTGGGCGCGCGTCCGGTGCCGACGTGTGAAGTGCCGGTGCTGTTCTCGGCCGAACTTGCCGGCGGCCTGTTTGGCAGCTTCCTGGGGGCGATTTCCGGTGGGAATCTGTACCGCAAGTCCTCGTTCCTTGAGGGCGCAATCGGCCAGAAGTTGTTCCCTGAGTGGCTGACCATCGATGAGCGTCCTCATCTGATGCGTGCCATGGGCAGTTCCGCCTTCGACGGTGATGGCCTGGCGACCTATGCCAAGCCGTTCGTCGAGAAGGGCGAGCTGGTCTCGTACGTGTTGGGCACTTACGCCGGTCGCAAGCTGGGGCTGCCGAGCACGGCCAACTCCGGTGGCGTGCACAACCTGTTCGTGACCCATGGCGACGAAGACCAGGCTGCGCTGCTGCGTCGCATGGGCCGCGGCCTGCTGGTGACCGAATTGATGGGCAGTGGCCTGAATATGGTCACGGGTGACTATTCCCGCGGCGCCGCCGGTTTCTGGGTGGAAAACGGCGAGATTCAGTTCGCCGTCCAGGAAGTGACTATTGCCGGCAACATGCGCGACATGTTCAAGCAGATCGTTGCCGTCGGTAACGATCTGGAGCTGCGCAGCAATATTCGCACGGGGTCGGTGTTGATCGAGCGGATGACCGTCGCCGGCAGCTAAACACTCAACGTCTCAAAAAAAAGGCGCGCCATCCTACAGATGGCGCGCCTTTTTTTGTGCTCGCGCCATGGGTGGATTCACGTGCCACCCTTGTTTTGATTCTCAATATCATTTAATAATAAATATCATTACCGAATGAGTGTGGATCATGAGTCCTGTCCTGCATGAGGATCCGTACCTGGAAAGCTGGCGCTGGATGAGTCGTCAGATTCGCTGCGGCCTCGATCCCAATGAACCCCGCCTGATCGAACATTACCTCAATGAGGGTCGATACCTGGCGTGCTGCACCGCGACCCATCCGTGGACGATCGCTGAAACATCATTCCGTCTGTTGATCGACACCGCCAGCGATGTCGCCTTGCCCTGGCATTGGCGATCCATGTGCCTGGACCAGGCGTGGCGCCCGCTGCGTGACCTGGAAAAACTCTCTCACTGTGCCTGCCGCCTCAAGCGCTGGCAGACCTTTGCCTGGCAATTGGCGACCTGCGAATTGCTGCCCTCCATTTCCGTTTCTGACCTGGTGCAAGGATCTTCCGATGAGTAACACCCGTATCGAACGCGACAGCATGGGCGAACTGCAAGTGCCTGCCGGGGCCCTGTATGGCGCGCAAACCCAGCGCGCGGTGAACAACTTCCCAATCAGCAACCAGCGTATGCCGGCGCAATTCATTCGCGCCCTGATTTTGGCAAAGGCCGCCGCCGCCAAGGTTAACGTCGACCTCAAGCAGATCAGCGAAGCGCAAGGCAAAGCCATTGTCGACGCCGCTCAGGGTTTGCTGGAAGGTGATTACATGCCGCACTTTCCGGTGGATATCTTCCAGACCGGTTCCGGCACCAGCTCCAACATGAACGCCAACGAAGTGATTGCGACCCTCGCCAGCCGTTTGCTGGGCGAAGCGGTCAACCCCAACGACCACGTGAACTGCGGCCAAAGCAGCAACGACATTATCCCGACCACCATTCACGTCAGCGCCGCATTGGTGCTGCACGAGCAAACGCTGCCGGCCTTGCTGCACCTGGTGCAGGTGATCGAACACAAGGCCGAGGAGGTCCATCCGTTTATCAAAACCGGCCGCACCCACTTGATGGACGCCATGCCGGTGCGTATGAGCCAAGTGCTCAACGGCTGGGCGCAACAACTCAAAGCCAATATCGGTCACTTGCAGGACTTGCTGCCGAGCTTGCAAGCCCTGGCCCAGGGCGGCACGGCGGTCGGCACCGGGATCAACGCACACCCGGAATTCGCCGCGCGTTTCAGCCAGCAACTGAGCACCCTGACCGGCGTGAAATTCACACCGGGCAAGAACCTGTTCGCGTTGATTGGCTCCCAGGACACCGCTGTGGCCGTCTCCGGCCAGCTGAAAGCCACCGCCGTCTCGCTGATGAAAATTGCCAACGATTTGCGCTGGATGAACTCCGGACCGCTCGCGGGCCTGGGTGAAATCGAACTGGAGGGCTTGCAGCCTGGCTCTTCGATCATGCCTGGCAAGGTCAATCCGGTGATCCCCGAAGCGACTGCCATGGTTGCTGCGCAAGTCATCGGCAATGACACCGTGATCACTGTTGCGGGTCAGTCCGGCAACTTTGAACTCAACGTGATGCTGCCGATCATTGCCCAAAACCTGCTCAGCAGCCTCGAACTGCTGGCTAATTCCAGCCGACTGCTGGCGGACAAGGCCATCGCCAGCTTCAAAGTCAACGAGGCCAAGCTCAAGGAAGCGCTGTCGCGCAACCCGATTCTGGTCACGGCCCTCAACCCGATCATTGGTTACCAAAAAGCCGCTGAAATTGCCAAGAAGGCCTACCAGCAAGGCCGTCCGGTAATTGATGTCGCCCTCGAGCACACCGACTTGTCACGTAGCCAACTCGAGATCCTGCTGGATCCGGAAAAGCTCACGGCCGGCGGCGTGTAATCACCGACTCTGCTTTGGAGGCTCACCATGGAGCACTGGAAACGCACGATCGAACGAGCCAATCGCTGCTTTATGCAGGGCGAATTGGTTGACGCTCGCGAGGCCTATTTGCAAGCCCTGGCCCTGGCTCAAGTGTTATTCGAGCGCTGGGCGGATGCCGACGAAGCAGTGGCGGCTTGCGTCATCTCCCATCACAACCTGGCGGACTTGCACCTGCGCCTGAACCAGCCTGAGGAAAGTGCGGAATACCTGTGCGCTATCCATCAACGCCTGTTGCAGACCATGCAGGACCCGCGCCTGAGCCCGCAATTGCGCGAGGCGGCGCTGCGCCAGAGCAGCAAGACCTACGTCGAACTGTTGAACTTCATCAGTGATCACGGCGAGTACCCGCGGACCCATCGCTTGCTGGGTGGCACTGCGGCGCAACCGCAAGCGTCGACCCGCAACAGTCCCTATTACGGAGCACATTGATATGTCCTACACCTTGCCTGCCTTGCCCTACGCCTATGATGCCCTGGAGCCGCATATCGATGCGCAGACCATGGAAATCCACTACACCAAGCATCACCAGACCTACATCAACAATCTGAATGCGGCGGTCGAGGGCACCGAGTTTGCGGGCTGGCCGGTTGAAAAGCTGGTCTCCAGCGTCCAGCAACTGCCGGAAAAACTACGCGCAGCGGTGATTAACCAAGGTGGCGGTCACGCTAACCATTCGTTGTTCTGGGCGGTGATGTCTCCCAAAGGCGGTGGCAAACCCGAGGGCGCGCTAGGCACAGCGATCGAGACACAACTGGGCGGTTTCGACAGTTTCAAGGACGCCTTCACCAAGGCGGCCTTGACCCGATTCGGCAGCGGCTGGGCCTGGTTGAGCGTCACGCCGCAAAAAACTCTGGTGGTCGAAAGCAGCGGCAACCAGGACAGCCCACTGATGAACGGCAACACGCCGATCCTCGGTCTGGACGTCTGGGAGCACGCTTACTACCTGCTCTACCAGAACCGCCGCCCGGAATACATCAACGCCTTCTACAGCGTCATCAACTGGCCGGAAGTCGCCGCACGCTACCAGGCCGCCGTGGCCTGATATTCATCCAATAACAAGATCTAAGGCCGACTATGGGCACTGAAACACTGGCGATCAGCAGCGGACGAATGTTTCGTTATGCGTTTGGTTCGCTGCTGCTATTGGCAGGTACTGCATTGCTGGTGGCCCACGGGCTGGCCTGGCTGGATCTTGAACCGCGCATCCTGCGCGCCTTGCAGGGCGGGGCGATCTGCGCGCTTGGGACGGCACTGGGCGCAGTCCCGGTGCTGGTGATTCGCCGGATGCCGGTAGCGCTCAGCGATACCCTGCTGGGATTTGGCGCCGGTGTGATGTTGGCGGCGACGGCCTTTTCGCTGATCGTGCCAGGTATTGCGGCCGCTGAAGGCCTTGGGCTATCGCCTTGGGGAGCCAGTGGTTTGATCAGCTTCGGCATCATGCTCGGTGCGTTCGGGTTGTACCTGGTTGACCGCAAGGTCTCCGGCGCCAGCCCGGAAATGCTGGTGGGCACGCCGGACAAGCCGGTGATTCCACCACGCATTTGGTTGTTCGTGTTTGCCATCATTGCCCACAACATTCCGGAGGGCATGGCCGTAGGTGTCTCGGCGGGTGGCGGCATGCCGGATGCTGACAGCCTGGCAATGGGCATTGCCCTGCAGGATGTTCCGGAAGGTTTAGTGATTGCGCTGGTCTTGGCCGGGGCGGGGATGTCGCGGATCAAAGCGTTCCTGATCGGCGCTGCGTCAGGGTTGGTCGAACCGGTATTTGCGGTGCTCTGTGCCTGGCTGGTGAGCCTGGCGGAAATTTTGTTACCGCTGGGGCTCGCACTCGCAGCTGGGGCGATGTTGCTGGTGGTGACGCACGAAGTGATTCCCGAATCGCGCCGCAATGGTCACGAAAAGCTTGCCAGCCTGGGGCTGTGCATCGGGTTCTGCTTGATGATGGTGATGGATACTGCTCTGGGATAAACCTCGGCCCATTATTACAAGCCCGGCTTGGCAACGGTGGCGTCCGCCCGGTGACGGCAAGGCTTGAGGGCGTCCCGCCAGCAAGCCGATGCCTGGACGTGCTTATTCGCCTTCGTCAAAGAAGTTATTGATCAGCTTTACCAGCGCGTCCATCGCTTCCTGTTCTTGCTCGCCTTCAGTCTTCAAGTGAATCTTGGTGCCCTTGCCGGCAGCCAGCATCATCATGGCCATGATGCTCTTGCCGTCGACCATGGATTCAGGAGCGCGCCCGGCCCGGATCTGGCAAGGGAACTGCCCGGCCACACCGACGAATTTGGCGGAAGCGCGAGCGTGCAGGCCCAGCTTGTTGATGATTTCAATTTCCAGAGCGGGCATCGAACAGGTGTTCCTTTCAGCTAAGGTCGCGGTGGCGAACCTGGACGTTCTTGAGGGTTTGTTGCAGCACCTGGCCCAGGCGTTCAGTCAGGTAGACAGAACGGTGATGGCCGCCGGTGCAGCCGATGGCGATGGTGACATAGGCACGATTACTCGCGGCAAAACGTGGTAACCATTTGAGCAGGTAGCTGGAAATGTCCTGGAACATCTCTTCGACATCCGGTTGCGCAGCCAGGTACTCGGCCACCGGCTGATCCAGCCCCGACTGATCACGCAGCTCCGGCTTCCAGTAAGGGTTGGGCAGGCAGCGAACATCGAACACCAGGTCGGCATCGACCGGCATGCCTCGTTTAAAGCCAAACGACTCGACGAGAAATGCCGTGCCAGGCTCTGGTTGATTCAGCAGGCGTAGTTTGATGGCGTCGCGCAGCTGATACAAGTTCAAGCCGGTGGTGTTGATCTTGAGATCGGCGAGGTCGATGATCGGCCCCAGCAGCGTGGTCTCGTCCTCAATGGCCTCGGCCAGCGAGCGGTGAGGGCTGCTCAGAGGGTGACGTCGACGGGTTTCAGAGAAGCGCTTGAGCAGCGTCTCTTCGTCGGCATCCAGGTACAGCACGTCGCAATGGATGTGCTTGGCCCGCACTTCTTCGAGCAATTCAGGAAATCGCGAGAGGTGGCTGGGGAGATTACGTGCATCAATTGAAACGGCAACCAGCGGCTGCGCCAACTCAGTGTGAATCAGCGCACGCTCGGCCAGCTCCGGCAGCAGGCCGGCGGGCAGGTTGTCGATGCAATAGAAGCCATTGTCTTCAAGGACATTGAGTGCGGTGCTTTTACCCGAGCCGGAACGGCCGCTGACGATGATCAAACGCATGATTACTGCCTGTTTTGTTCATCCAGGACAACCTGATAGAGCGCCTCGTTGCTGCTGGCACTGCGCAGTTTGTCGCGTACTTCCTTGCGGTCGAGCATGCTGGCGATCTGCCGGAGCAGTTCCAGGTGTGCATCGGTAGCAGCTTGCGGGACCAGCAGAACGAACAGCAGGTCGACCGGGGCGCCGTCGATGGCATCAAAATCGATTTTTTCTTGCAGGTGTAAAAGTGCACTTACGGGAGAAGTACAGCCTTCAAGGCGGCAGTGAGGAATGGCGATGCCGTTACCAAAACCGGTCGAACCCAGCTTTTCACGGTCAATCAGGGCCTTGAACACAACTTGCTCATCCAGCTCAGGCACTTCACGGCTGATCAGGTTGGCGATGTGTTCGAGGGCTTTCTTCTTGCTGCCGCCCGGCGCGTTCACGAGTGAACGGCCGGGGGTCAGGATGGTTTCAAGTTGGATCATGGGGGAGAGTTAACGACCTGTACCTTGCATCAGGTGCAGATACTTTTCCTTATGCTTTATGAGTTGGCGGTCCAGCTTGTCGTAGAGCGAGTCAATCGCTGCGTACATGTCTTCATGCTCCGCATTGGCGACGAGCTTCGCATTCGGTACGTGCAGGGTGGCCTCGATTTTTTGCTTGAGCTTGTCGACCTCCATGATGACCTGCACGTTGGTGATCTTGTCAAAATGCCCTGCAAGCTTGTTCAGCTTGCTCTCGGTGTACTCACGCAGGGGCTTGGTAACTTCCAGTTGGTGTCCACTGATGTTGACTTGCATACAGCTTCTCCTTCGTTGCCAGTGCATAAAGCGGCAGGCAAAACGCCTGCCACTGGAACGCTATGGCCCGCCCGTCACATCAAACGCTTACGCTCGCTGGAAGGCGCGATCCCGAGGGACTCGCGGTACTTGGCGACGGTTCGACGGGCGACCTGAATGCCTTGTGCCTCCAGTAAACCAGCGATCTTGCTGTCACTCAACGGCTTTTTCTGATTTTCCGCAGCAACCAGTTTTTTGATGATCGCGCGGATCGCCGTGGACGAGCATTCGCCGCCTTCAGAGGTGCTGACATGGCTGGAGAAAAAGTATTTCAACTCATAAATGCCCCGTGGGGTATGCATGAACTTCTGCGTGGTCACCCGGGAGATCGTTGATTCGTGCATGCCCACCGCCTCGGCGATGTCATGCAGCACCAACGGTTTCATTGCCTCGTCGCCATATTCCAGGAAGCCGCGCTGGTGCTCGACGATCTGGGTGGCCACTTTCATCAGGGTTTCATTGCGGCTTTGCAGGCTCTTGATGAACCAGCGCGCTTCCTGCAACTGGTTGCGCATGAAAGTGTTATCGGCACTGGTGTCGGCGCGGCGCACAAAGCCTGCGTATTGCGGGTTGACGCGCAAGCGTGGCACCGATTCCTGGTTAAGCTCCACCAGCCAGCGCTCGTTGTCCTTGCGCACGATCACGTCGGGAACGACGTATTCGGCTTCGCTGGACTCGATTTGCGAGCCGGGGCGCGGATTGAGGCTCTGTACCAGCTCGATGACCTGGCGCAGGTCGTCTTCCTTGAGCTTCATGCGGCGCATCAGTTGGCTGTAGTCGCGGCTGCCCAGCAGGTCGATGTAATCGGTGACCAGGCGCTGGGCCTCTGCGAGCCAAAGCGTCTTGGCGGGCAGTTGACGCAATTGCAGCAACAGGCACTCGCTGAGGGTGCGAGCGCCGATGCCGGCGGGCTCAAACTGCTGGATGCGGTGAAGGACGGCTTCGATTTCGTCCAGCTCGATGTCCAGCTCCGGGTCGAAAGCCTCGAGGATTTCATCAAGGGTTTCGTCCAGGTAGCCCTGGTTATTGATGCAGTCGATCAGAGTGACAGCGATCAGGCGATCGGTGTCGGACATCGGCGCGAGGTTAAGTTGCCACAACAAATGGCTTTGCAGGCTTTCGCCAGCGGACGTGCGGGTGGTGAAATCCCATTCGTCATCGTCATTGCTGGGCAGGCTGCTGGCGCTGGTCTGGTAAACGTCTTCCCACGCGGTATCCACGGGAAGGTCGTTGGGGATGCGTTCGTTCCATTCGCCTTCCTCAAGGTTATCCACCGTTGGGGCGGTTTCCTGGTAGGAGGGTTCCTGCACGTCGGAGTTGGGTTTTTGCTCGATGTTGTCGGCCAGCGGGTCTGCATTATCGAAGTCGTCGCCTTCTTCCTGGCGTTCGAGCATCGGATTGGACTCCAGGGCCTCCTGGATTTCCTGTTGCAGGTCCAGGGTCGACAATTGGAGCAGGCGGATGGCCTGTTGCAGCTGAGGTGTCATCGTCAGCTGCTGGCCCATTCTCAGGACTAGCGATGGTTTCATGGCAGGGGCTTAACACCTTATTCGCCGGCGCAATGCGCCATCCACGACAGGGCGCGTGAGCGCCAAACATAAGCAAATTATATGCCTGATGTCGGGGGCTTTGCCTAGAGCGCGGTAACAATAAAAAAAAGAGGTTTTTATTGACTCCCGCGCGCCTTGGCGAACAGCCGTGACACCACGGTGCTTACAGGCGGAACTCGTGGCCCAGATACACTTCCTTGACCAATTCGTTAGCCAGGATTGTGGCTGAATCGCCCTCGGCGATCAGCTGACCATCGTTGACGATATAAGCCGTTTCACAGATATCGAGGGTTTCACGGACGTTGTGGTCAGTGATCAACACGCCGATGCCCTTGGCTTTGAGGTGATGGATGATCTGTTTGATGTCGCCGACCGAGATCGGGTCAACGCCGGCAAACGGTTCGTCCAGCAGGATGAACTTCGGTGCGGTTGCCAGTGCACGTGCGATTTCCACGCGACGGCGCTCACCACCGGACAGGCTCATGCCGAGGTTGTCGCGAATGTGGTTGATGTGGAATTCCTGAAGCAGGCTTTCCAGCTCCTTGCGGCGGCCGTCACGGTCGAGTTCCTTGCGGGTCTCTAGGATCGCCATGATGTTGTCCGACACCGACAGTTTGCGAAAGATCGACGCTTCCTGTGGGAGATAGCCGATACCTGCGCGTGCGCGGCCATGCATCGGCTGGTGGCTCACGTCGAGGTCGTCGATCAATACACGGCCCTGATCCGCCTGGACCAGTCCGACGATCATATAGAAGCATGTAGTTTTGCCGGCACCGTTAGGGCCGAGCAGGCCGACGATCTGGCCGCTGTCGATCGACAGGCTGACGTCGCGCACGACCTGACGGCTCTTGTAAGCCTTGGCCAGATGCTGGGCTTTGAGGGTTGCCATTAGTTCGCCTTCTTCGCAGCGGGTTTAGGCGCAGGCTGAGCGGCAGCGTCTTTCTGCTTGGGTTGGATAACCATGTCGATACGCGGCTTCGGCGTGCCGATCTTCGCGCCGGTGGCGCGACCCGCCTGAGCGATCTGCTTCACGGTGTCATAGGTGATTTTCTCACCGTCCGTGGTGTTGCCATCGCTGCTCACAACCCTGGCCTGATCGATCAGGATGATACGGTTTTGCTGGGCGTGATACTGGATGGTCTTGCCGTAGCCCTTCATC
The DNA here is from genome assembly GCF_025466135.1 of Pseudomonas sp. 14P_5.3_Bac1. Taxonomy (NCBI): domain Bacteria; kingdom Pseudomonadati; phylum Pseudomonadota; class Gammaproteobacteria; order Pseudomonadales; family Pseudomonadaceae; genus Pseudomonas; species Pseudomonas sp. 14P_5.3_Bac1. Next base: position 31,653 of record NZ_JANLOF010000037.1, read on the forward strand.
GGAGCAGGGTCTGCAGCAGCCTGCTTCTGTTCGAAATAGGCCAGGTTACCCACCGAAGTCACCACGTCGATGTCACCCGCAGGCGTACGCGTGAGCGTCACCGTGTTGCCGGTAATTTTCATCGAACCTTGGGTGATGATCACGGCACCGGTATAGGTTGCAACGCCTTGCTTGTCATCCAGCTGCGCATCGTCAGCCTGAATGTGGATCGGTTGCTGGCTATCGTTCGGCAGAGCCCAGGCGCTCACGCTTCCCAGTGCTGCGCCCAGACCGAGCAAAATAGGGAGGGTTTTAACGAGCCTCATACTGTCCTCTTACGTTCGATAGCAGGTGTATCCTGCTTTCTTTCAAATACGCTTTCATTCCCTTGCCAGTCGATACACCGCCAGCGCCGTCGATTCTAACGTCTTGCTCGGTCTGCGCATATTGCTGTTGTGGGAAAACGGTCATGCGACTGCTGGTAATAATAGTGTCGCGGTTCTTATCGTCAGTACGTGCAACACGTACCGAGTCGATCAGTTCTACCTGAGTGCCGTCCGGGTTGACCTCGCCATGCTTGCTGGTGACATGCCAAGGAAACTCAGTGCCGCGGTACAGGTTCATGTCCGGGTTGGTCAGCAACGTGACTTCGGACGACTTCAAGTGCTCGACTTTGTCCGAGTTCATCTCGTACTGAAGCTTGCCATCCGGCAGGAACTGCACGCTGTAGGCATTGATGGCGTAATAGTCGATAGCGCCTTCGTCAACCTGCGCGCCAGATCTGTCGAGAAAGCGTTCGGGGCTGATATTCCAGTAGCCTACCGCCAGAAACAGTGCGGCGATGACCCCGAACAGCAGGAAATTGCGAATCTTTTTGCTCAGCATAAAACGCTCTATAAGTAGGCGGCGTGTGCCGCTTCAAGGCTGCCCTGGGCACGCAGGATCAATTCGCAGAACTCGCGGGCGGCACCTTCGCCGCCACGGGCTGTGGTGATGCCATGGGCGTGCTCGCGAACAAAAGTCGCCGCGTTGGCGACGGCCATACCCAGGCCTACGCGGCGGATAACCGGGAGGTCAGGCAGGTCATCGCCCAAGTAGGCGACCTGCTCATAGCTTAGGTTGAGTTGGCCAAGAAGCTCGTCCAGAACCACCAGTTTATCCTCACGGCCCTGATACAGGTGAGGAATACCCAGGTTTTGTGCACGGCGTTCCACAACCGGTGTTTTTCGACCGCTGATAATCGCAGTTTGCACGCCCGCGGCCATCAACATTTTGATGCCTTGGCCATCGAGGGTGTTGAACGTCTTGAATTCACTGCCATCTTCGAGGAAGTACAGGCGGCCGTCGGTCAGCACACCATCGACGTCGAAAATTGCCAGTTTGATGTTTTTACCGCGTTGTAGCAGGTCGCTGGTCATTTACATCACTCCCGCACGCAGCAAGTCGTGCATGTTCAGGGCGCCAACCGGGTGATCGTCGCCGTCGACGACTACCAGCGCAAGAATCTTGTGGTCTTCCATGATCTTCAACGCTTCGGCCGCGAGCATTTCCGGGCGTGCGGTCTTGCCGTGAGGGGTCATGACTTCATCGATCGTAGCCGTTTGAATGTCGAGATTGCGGTCCAGCGTGCGGCGCAGGTCACCGTCAGTGAAAACGCCGGCCAGACGCCCGTCGGACTCCAGAATGACAGTCATGCCCAGGCGCTTGAGGGTCATTTCCATCAGCGCGTCCTTTAAAAGGGTGCCGCGCTGGACGTGGGGCAGTTCATCCCCCGAATGCATGACATTTTCCACTTTCAGCAACAGGCGACGGCCGAGAGCGCCGCCTGGATGCGAAAACGCGAAATCTTCAGCTGTAAAACCGCGAGCTTCCAAGAGCGCCACGGCCAAGGCATCGCCCATGACCAGTGCGGCGGTGGTCGAAGACGTCGGCGCCAGATTCAGCGGGCAGGCTTCGTGGGCTACGTGAACATTCAAGTTCACTTCCGCGGCCTTGGCCAGCGTCGAATCCGGGTTGCCGGTAATGCTGACCATCTTGATGCCCAGGCGCTTGATCAGCGGCAGCAGGGTCACGATTTCGTTGGTGGTGCCGGAGTTCGACAAGGCCAGGATGATGTCATCCTTGGTGATCATGCCCATGTCGCCGTGGCTGGCTTCGGCCGGGTGTACGAAAAAAGCCGTGGTTCCGGTGCTGGCCAACGTGGCGGCAATCTTGTTACCAACGTGGCCTGACTTGCCCATGCCAACCACGACAACGCGGCCTTTGCTGGCCAGAATCATCTCGCAGGCACGTACGAAATCCGCGTCGATATGGGCCAGCAAGCCCTCTACGGCTTCTAGCTCGAGGCGGATGGTGCGTTGTGCGGATTGAATAAGGTCGCTGGATTGGCTCATGTCTGAAATCGTATAGCCTGACGAAAAGTCGGCGATTATAGCGGTAATGATCAATTCCCTCACGCAAGTTCGTCAGGGTTTATTCTGCTAGTGCACGAGAATCATGCCCAGCAAGGTTTTTTGCCTGTCCCGAATCTGAACGAGCGCTGTTCCGGCCTTGGGGGCTCTGTACCACCAGTGATATAGTTCGCCGCCAGTTCGGTCCGCCCAACCCATGTGACTAATGAATGCGCACCTGTTGCAAACTATTGCGCACCCATTGCAAACGAATGTCGCAAACATGGTGTCTGAGTGAAAGGCTGCATCCCAAGGAGATTAGATGAGTGCCGATAACGCCTACGCGGTCGAGCTGAAGGGCCTTACCTTCAAGCGCGGGACGCGCAGCATCTTCAATAACATCGATATTCGCATTCCCCGCGGTAAAGTCACGGGCATCATGGGGCCTTCCGGTTGCGGCAAGACCACCCTGTTGCGCCTGATGGGCATGCAATTGCGCCCTAGCGCCGGCGAAGTGTGGGTCAACGGCCAGAACCTGCCGACACTGTCGCGCAGCGATCTGTTCGATGCCCGCAAGCATATGGGCGTGCTGTTCCAGAGCGGTGCCTTGTTCACCGACCTCGATGTTTTCGAAAACGTGGCGTTTCCGCTGCGGGTGCATACCCAGCTGTCCGATGAAATGATTCGTGACATCGTGTTGCTGAAACTGCAGGCCGTGGGCCTTCGCGGTGCCATCGACCTGATGCCTGACGAATTGTCCGGCGGCATGAAGCGTCGTGTCGCGTTGGCGCGTGCCATTGCTCTCGATCCGCAGATCCTCATGTATGACGAGCCCTTCGTCGGTCAGGACCCCATTGCCATGGGTGTGCTGGTGCGGCTGATCCGCCTGCTCAACGATGCGCTCGGCATCACCAGTATCGTGGTGTCCCACGACCTGGCTGAAACCGCGAGCATCGCCGACTACCTCTATGTGGTAGGCGATGGCCAGGTGCTGGGGCAGGGCACGCCTGAAGAGCTGATGAACGCTGACAACCCGCGCATTCGCCAATTCATGACCGGCGATCCCGATGGCCCGGTGCCTTTTCATTTTCCGGCAGCGGACTACCGCTCAGATCTTCTGGGGAAGCGCTGATGCGCAAGACATCTCTCATCGAAAAGGTTCGCCTTTTCGGTCGCTCGGGCATCGACATGGTCGAAGTGCTTGGGCGTTCGACGATTTTCCTGTTTCACGCATTGCTCGGTCGCGGCGGCATCGGTGGCGGCTTTGGCCTGCTGCTAAAGCAACTGCACTCAGTAGGCGTGATGTCCCTGGTCATCATCGTGGTTTCCGGGATTTTCATCGGCATGGTGCTGGCGTTGCAGGGGTTCAATATCCTCTCCAGCTACGGCTCGGAGCAGGCAGTGGGGCAGATGGTCGCCCTGACGCTGTTGCGTGAGCTGGGCCCGGTGGTGACCGCCTTGCTGTTTGCCGGGCGCGCAGGTTCTGCGCTGACTGCCGAGATCGGCAACATGAAGTCCACCGAGCAGTTGTCCAGCCTGGAAATGATCGGCGTGGACCCACTCAAGTACATTGTTGCCCCGCGCCTGTGGGCCGGCTTCATTTCCCTGCCACTGCTGGCGATGATTTTCAGCGTGGTGGGCATCTGGGGCGGTTCGTGGGTGGCGGTTGACTGGTTGGGCGTCTATGACGGCTCGTACTGGGGCAACATGCAAAACAGCGTGACCTTCAGCGGCGACGTGCTCAATGGCATCATCAAAAGCATCGTTTTCGCCTTTGTAGTGACCTGGATCGCCGTATTCCAAGGCTATGACTGTGAGCCCACTTCAGAAGGGATCAGTCGCGCCACCACCAAGACCGTTGTGTACGCCTCGCTGGCGGTACTGGGCCTTGACTTCATTTTGACCGCCTTGATGTTTGGAGATTTCTGATGCAAAACCGCACTGTGGAAATCGGTGTCGGCCTTTTCTTGCTGGCTGGCATCCTGGCTTTACTCTTGCTGGCCCTGCGAGTCAGTGGCCTTTCGGCCAGCCCGACCGCCGATACTTATAAACTTTACGCTTACTTCGACAATATCGCCGGTTTGACTGTCAGAGCTAAAGTGACCATGGCCGGTGTAACCATCGGCAAGGTCACGGCAATCGATCTGGATCGCGACAGCTTCACCGGGCGAGTGACCATGCAGGTAGACAAGAAGGTAGATAATCTGCCGACTGACTCCACTGCATCTATTCTCACTGCGGGTCTGCTGGGCGAGAAGTACATCGGCGTCAGCGTGGGCGGGGAAACAGCCCTGCTCAAGGATGGTTCGACAATCCACGACACACAGTCGTCGCTGGTGCTTGAAGACTTGATCGGTAAATTCCTGCTCAATACGGTCAATAAAGACGCCAAATGAGGAATCTGTTCATGATCTCTACCTTGCGACGTGGCCTGCTGGTGCTGCTTGCAGCGCTGCCCCTGATGGCCAACGCGGCGGGTTCTGCGCACGATCTGGTGCAGGACACGACCAACAAAATGTTGGCTGACCTGACCGCCAACAAAGAGCAGTACAAGCAAGACCCAAGCAAGTTCTACGATGCGCTCAACACCATTGTTGGGCCAGTGGTTGATGCCGAAGGCATTTCTCGCAGCATCATGACGGTCAAGTATTCGCGCAAGGCAACGCCTGCGCAGATGCAGACCTTCCAGGAAAACTTCAAAAAGGGCCTGTTCCAGTTCTACGGTAATGCCCTGCTGGAATACAACAACCAGGGGATTACCGTTGCTCCGGCCGGGGATGAGTCAGGTGACCGCACCAGCGTCAACATGACCGTCAAGGGCACCAACGGCGCCGTCTACCCTGTGCAGTACACGCTGGAGAAGGTCAAAGGCGAGTGGAAACTGCGCAACGTGATCATCAACGGCATCAACATTGGCAAGCTGTTCCGCGATCAGTTCGCTGACGCCATGCAGCGCAATGGCAACGACCTGGACAAAACCATCAATGGTTGGGCCGGTGAAGTCGCCAAGGCCAAGGAAGAAACCGACAAACAAGCTGCCGGGAAGCCTGCGCAATGACCGAGTCGGCTGTTCGGCTTGGTGACGCCGGCGAATTATTCCTGAGCGGCGTGCTTGATTACCGCTCCGGGCCTGACCTGCGCAAGCAGGGCCAGGCGCTGATCAACAGCAGCAACGCGCCTGCGCTGGTGCTGGATTGCTCGGCAGTGACCAAGTCCAGCAGCGTCGGTTTGTCGTTGTTGCTGTGCTTCATGCGGGATGCCGAGGCGGTCAAGAAACCGGTCAGCATCCGTGCGTTGCCTGAGGATATGCGCGAAATTGCCGAGGTTTCCGGTCTGACCGAGCTTCTGGCGCATCCTTAATAGCCAATATCAAGGAAGCCCCCCGTCAGAGTCCTGCTATGCGGGGTTCGCAGGCGCGGGGCTTTTTTGTATGATGTGCGACCCGTGCGCACTGGGCGCCGATAGAGGTTGAGCATGCAGGCCCTAGAAGTTAAAAGCTTCCTTGAAGGAAAGCTGCCCGAAACGAACGTAGAAGTTGAAGGCGAAGGCTGCAATTTCCAGCTGAACGTGATTAGCGATGAACTGGCGGCATTGAGCCCGGTCAAGCGTCAACAGCAGATCTATGCCCATTTAAACCCGTGGATCACCGATGGCAGCATCCACGCGGTCACTATGAAATTTTTCAGCCGCGCGGCCTGGGCCGAGCGCACCTGAGCCCCCAAGGCGTCGAGATTCTTATGGATAAATTGATTATTACCGGCGGTGCCCGCCTTGATGGCGAGATCCGCATTTCCGGTGCGAAAAACTCCGCCTTGCCGATTCTGGCAGCGACCCTGCTGTGCGATGGCCCGGTAACTGTGGCCAACCTGCCGCACTTGCACGACATCACCACCATGATCGAACTGTTCGGTCGCATGGGCATTGAGCCTGTGATCGACGAAAAACTGTCCGTCGAAATCGACCCGCGCACCATCAAGACCCTGATCGCTCCGTACGAGCTGGTGAAAACCATGCGTGCGTCGATCCTGGTGCTGGGCCCGATGGTTGCCCGTTTCGGTGAGGCCGAAGTGGCACTGCCTGGCGGTTGCGCCATCGGTTCGCGTCCGGTCGATTTGCACATCCGTGGCCTTGAAGCCATGGGCGCAACTATCGACGTCGAAGGCGGCTACATCAAGGCCAAGGCGCCGGAAGGCGGCCTGCGTGGTGCCAACTTCTTCTTTGATACCGTCAGCGTGACCGGTACCGAGAACATCATGATGGCCGCAGCCCTGGCCAACGGCCGCAGCGTCCTGCAAAACGCCGCGCGCGAGCCGGAAGTCGTCGACCTGGCCAACTTCCTGATTGCGATGGGTGCCAACATCACCGGCGCCGGCACTGACACCATCACCATCGACGGAGTTAAGCGTCTGCACTCGGCCACTTACAAAGTGATGCCGGACCGTATCGAGACCGGCACCTACCTGGTGGCGGCTGCCGTCACGGGTGGCCGCGTCAAGGTCAAGGACACCGATCCGACCATCCTTGAAGCCGTCCTGGAAAAACTCAAGGAAGCCGGTGCTGAAATCACCACCGGTGCCGACTGGATCGAGCTGAACATGCACGGCAAGCGGCCTAAAGCCGTCAACGTGCGGACCGCTCCTTACCCGGCGTTCCCGACCGACATGCAAGCGCAGTTCATTTCCTTGAACGCGATTGCCGAAGGCACCGGTGCCGTGATCGAAACCATCTTCGAAAACCGCTTCATGCACGTGTATGAACTGCACCGCATGGGCGCCAAGATCCAGGTCGAAGGCAACACTGCCATCGTCACCGGTATCGACAAGCTCAAGGGCGCGCCAGTGATGGCCACCGACCTGCGTGCGTCGGCCAGCCTGGTCATCTCGGCGCTGTGCGCTGACGGCGACACTTTGATCGACCGCATCTACCACATAGACCGTGGTTACGAGTGCATCGAAGAAAAACTGCAGATGCTCGGCGCCAAGATCCGCCGCGTACCGGGCTAGGTCCAGTAGCTGTAAACACCGTCACTGTGGCGGGCGGGCTTGTCGAGTCGTCGTACCGCCCGCGTAGCGACCCCCAAAACGGGACGCTATGCAGTCCAGCGCTGGACAAGCCCGCTCGCCACGGGATGGTGTTTTGCTGTTAACTGAGCGTGTCCCTGCTGAACTTGTTTCAAATCGAGGCTGTAATGGCCTCGATCTGTGTCTGGCGCCGTTTGCGACCGGACAGCAATAGCCTGATGAAGGACTGACGTTTCCCATGTTGACCATCGCACTGTCCAAGGGCCGCATCCTTGACGACACTTTGCCGCTTCTGGCTGAAGCGGGCATCGTGCCGACCGAGAATCCGGACAAGAGCCGCAAGCTGATCATCCCCACGACCCAGGACGACGTTCGCCTGCTGATCGTGCGTGCCACTGACGTGCCGACTTACGTTGAACATGGCGCAGCCGACCTCGGTGTCGCGGGTAAAGACGTGTTGATGGAATACGGCGGCCAGGGCCTGTACGAGCCGCTGGATCTGCGTATCGCCCTGTGCAAGCTGATGACCGCCGGCCGTGTCGGTGACGTCGAGCCCAAAGGCCGCCTGCGCGTGGCGACCAAGTTCGTCAACGTCGCCAAGCGTTACTATGCCGAGCAAGGTCGCCAGGTCGACATCATCAAGCTTTACGGCTCGATGGAGCTGGCACCGCTGATCGGCCTGGCCGACAAGATCATCGACGTGGTCGACACCGGCAACACGCTGCGTGCCAACGGTCTTGAGCCTCAGGATTTCATTGCCGACATCAGCTCGCGACTGATCGTCAACAAAGCTTCGATGAAAATGCAACACGCCCGAATCCAGGCGTTGATCGACACCCTGCGCAAGGCAGTGGAGTCTCGACACCGCGGTTGACTCACCTGCGCGGCCGTAGGTCGCGCCCGTCTATCCGCCTCATAGCCAGAATTCTCAGGTGCCCAAGCGGAAACGACTGCTAGTTTAGGGCGCCTGAGTTTTTGCCAATTCTATTGAGGCCCTCGCTATGACCACGTCCACTGCAATTGCCCGACTCAACGCTGCCGACCCGGATTTCGCCCATCATCTGGATCATCTGCTGAGCTGGGAAAGCGTGTCCGACGACTCGGTCAACCAGCGGGTGCTCGACATCATCAAGGCCGTGCGCGAGCGCGGTGATGCGGCGCTGGTGGACTTCACCCGCCAGTTCGACGGCCTCGACGTCGCGTCGATGTCCGATCTGATCCTGCCGCGCGAACGCCTTGAGCTGGCGCTGACGCGCATCACCGCGCCGCAGCGTGAAGCCCTGGAAGTCGCAGCGGCACGCGTACGCAGCTACCACGAAAAACAGAAACAGGATTCCTGGAGCTACACCGAGGCCGACGGCACTGTGCTGGGCCAGAAGGTCACGCCGCTGGACCGCGCTGGGCTGTACGTGCCGGGCGGTAAAGCCTCGTACCCGTCGTCGGTGTTGATGAACGCTATCCCGGCCAAAGTGGCGGGCGTGACCGAAGTGGTCATGGTCGTGCCAACGCCGCGCGGCGAAATCAACGAGCTGGTGTTGGCTGCCGCGTGCATCGCCGGGGTTGACCGTGTGTTCACTATCGGCGGCGCTCAAGCTGTCGCGGCACTGGCCTATGGCACCGAAAGCGTGCCGAAGGTCGACAAAGTGGTCGGCCCAGGCAACATCTATGTCGCCACCGCCAAGCGGCACGTGTTCGGCCAGGTCGGTATCGACATGATTGCCGGCCCTTCGGAAATCCTGGTGGTGTGTGACGGCCAGACCGACCCGGACTGGATCGCCATGGACCTGTTCTCCCAGGCCGAGCATGACGAGGACGCCCAGGCGATCCTCGTCAGCCCCGATGCCGAGTTCCTCGACAAGGTCGCCGCCAGCATCGACAAGCTGCTGCCGACCATGGACCGCGCCGAGATCATCGAGAAGTCGATCAATGGCCGTGGCGCGCTGATCCTGGTCCGCGACATGGAGCAGGCCATTGAGGTGGCCAACCGCATCGCGCCGGAGCACCTGGAGTTGTCCGTGGCCGACCCACAAGCCTGGCTGCCGTCGATTCGCCACGCTGGCGCGATCTTCATGGGCCGCCACACCAGTGAAGCCCTGGGCGATTACTGCGCCGGCCCGAACCACGTGCTGCCGACCTCCGGCACCGCGCGCTTCTCGTCGCCGCTCGGCGTGTATGACTTCCAGAAGCGCTCCTCGATCATCTTCTGCTCGCCACAAGGCGCTTCCGAGTTGGGCAAGACCGCCTCGGTGCTGGCCCGTGGTGAATCGCTGAGCGCGCACGCCCGCAGCGCCGAATATCGCATCCTTGAAGACAAGAAGGGGAACTGAGACATGAGCAAATTCTGGAGCCCTTTCGTCAAGGATCTCGTGCCGTACGTGCCCGGCGAGCAACCCAAGCTGACCAAGCTGGTCAAGCTCAACACCAACGAGAACCCCTACGGCCCATCGCCCAAGGCGCTCGCGGCGATGCAGGCCGAGTTGAACGACAACTTGCGCCTGTACCCGGACCCCAACAGCGACCTGCTCAAGCAGGCGGTGGCCAGGTATTACGGGATCGACGCCGGCAAGGTCTTTCTCGGCAACGGTTCCGATGAAGTCCTGGCGCACATCTTCCATGGCCTGTTCCAGCACGATTTGCCGCTGCTGTTTCCGGACATCAGCTACAGCTTCTATCCGGTTTACTGCGGCCTGTATGGCATCAAGTCCGACCCGGTGCCGCTGGACGAGCAGTTCCAGATTTGTGTGGCCGACTACGCCAAGCCCAACGGCGGGATCATCTTCCCCAACCCGAACGCGCCTACCGGCTGCGTGCTGGCGCTGGACGCGGTGGAGCAAATCGTCAAGGCCAGCCCGGATTCGGTAGTGGTCGTCGATGAAGCCTATATCGACTTTGGCGGCGAAACCGCTATCAGCCTGGTGGACCGTTACCCGAACCTGCTGGTGACTCAGACCCTGTCCAAGTCGCGCTCACTGGCCGGTTTGCGTGTGGGCCTGGCCGTGGGCCACCCGGACCTGATCGAGGCGCTGGAGCGGGTCAAGAACAGCTTCAACTCCTACCCGCTGGATCGCCTGGCGATTGTCGGCGCGGCGGCGGCGTTCGACGACCGTGAATATTTCGAGAAAACCTGCAAACAGGTGATCGACAGTCGCGACAAGGTGGTCGCGCAGTTGCAAGCCAAGGGCTTTGAAGTGTTGCCATCGGCGGCCAACTTCATCTTTGCTCGTCACCCACGGCACGACGCTGCCGGCCTGGCAGCCAAGTTGCGTGAGCAAGGGGTGATCGTGCGGCACTTCAAACAGGAGCGGATTGCCCAGTTCCTGCGGATCAGCATCGGTACGCCGGAGCAGAACCAGGCGCTGATTGATGGCCTCGGCGAGCTCTAAGCCACACTGAAGATAAAAAATGTGGGAGCTGGCTTGCCTGCGATAGCGGTGTAACAGTCGACATATCCGTCGTTTGATACACCGCCATCGCAGGCAAGCCAGCTCCCACACTGCTTTGCGTTCGGTCAGTTAGAGCAACGGCTCATCCGGCTTCTTGTTCTTCCAGCCATCATTGCCCGGCAGCAGCAGGTTCAAAGCAATCGCTACCACCGCGCACAGGGCAATGCCCTTGAGGCCGAAATCATCCGGGCCGGTGCCGGTGCCGACCAGCACACCGCCAATCCCGAATACCAGGGTCACCGACACAATCACCAGATTGCGCGCCTCGCCGAGGTCGATCTTGTGGCGGATCAGCGTGTTCATGCCCACCGCCGCAATCGAGCCGAACAGCAGGCACAGAATGCCGCCCATCACCGGCACCGGGATGCTCTGCAGCAGTGCGCCGAACTTGCCGATAAACGCCAGGCTGATGGCAAATACCGCCGCCCAGGTCATGATTTTCGGGTTGTAGTTCTTGGTCAGCATCACCGCGCCGGTCACTTCGGCGTAAGTCGTGTTCGGCGGGCCGCCAAACAGGCCGGCGGCCGTGGTGGCAATGCCGTCACCCAACAGCGTGCGATGCAGGCCAGGTTTCTTCAGGTAGTCGCGACCGGTCACGCTGCCCACCGCAATCACACCGCCGATATGCTCGATCGCCGGGGCCAGGGCCACCGGGACGATGAACAGAATCGCCTGCCAGTTGAACTCCGGCGCGGTGAAGTGGGGCAGGGCGAACCAGGGTGCAGCGGCGATCTTCGCCGTGTCGACCACACCAAAGTAGAACGACATGGCAAAGCCCACCAGCACACCGGAAATGATCGGCACCAGGCGGAATATGCCTTTGCCGAACACCGCCACGATCAACGTGGTCAGCAGCGCTGGCATCGAGATCAGCATCGCCGTCTGGTAATGGATCAGCTCGCTGCCATCCCCGGCTTTGCCCATCGCCATGTTGGCGGCAATCGGTGCCATGGCCAGGCCGATGGAAATGATCACCGGGCCGATGACCACGGGCGGCAGCAGCCGGTCGATAAAACCGGTGCCTTTGACCTTCACAGCCAGGCCGAGGAAGGTATAAACGAAACCGGCCGCCATCACCCCACCCATGGTCGCCGCGAGGCCGAACTGGCCCTTGGCGAGAATGATCGGGGTGATAAACGCAAAACTCGATGCCAGGAATACCGGCACCTGCCGCCCTGTCACCACCTGGAACAGCAACGTGCCCAGGCCAGCGGTAAACAGTGCGACGTTTGGATCAAGACCTGTGATCAGCGGCATCAACACCAACGCGCCAAATGCTACGAAGAGCATCTGTGCGCCAGACAGGATCTGGCGCCAAAGCGGGTCGTTGAAATCATCCTGCATGCTCACGCGTCCTTCTGCTTGGTGCCGAAGATCTTGTCACCGGCATCGCCCAGGCCTGGAATGATGTAGCCGTGTTCGTTCAGGCGCTCATCGATGGACGCGGTGTAGATCTGCACGTCCGGATGGGCCTTCTCGACGGCAGCAATGCCTTCGGGCGCAGCCACCAGCACCATGGCGCGGATGTCTTTGCAGCCGGCTTTTTTCAGCAGGTCGATGGTGGCGACCATGGAACTGCCGGTGGCGAGCATCGGGTCGATGATCATCGCCAGGCGCTCGTTGATTTCCGGAACGAGTTTTTCCAGGTAGGTGTGGGCCTGCAAGGTTTCCTCATTGCGGGCCACGCCGACGGCGCTGACTTTGGCGCCCGGGATCAGGCTGAGGACGCCTTCAAGCATGCCGATACCGGCGCGCAGGATCGGCACCACGGTGATTTTCTTACCGGCGATTTTCTCGACCTGGACGGGGCCGGCCCAACCAGGAATCTCGTAGGTTTCCAGGGGCAAATCTTTGGTTGCTTCGTAAGTGAGCAGCGCTCCGACTTCCTGAGCAAGCTCACGGAAGTTCTTCGTGCTAATGTCGGCACGGCGCATAAGGCCGAGTTTGTGTCTGATCAGCGGGTGGCGGATCTCGCGAGTGGGCATGGGAAAAGCTCCGGCGGCGGGCAAAAAAACCGGCCTAGATTAATCTATCCGAGGGTGTTGTCCTATAGACATCTAGTACGTTAGTCCATTAAGGCTTGAACGTTGCGCCTCACATGCGTACCTTTGCCCGCTTTTCTTGCCACAGCACCCCCTTGGAGAGCGCCATGTCCGCTGATCTCGAGCATATCCGTCAAATCATGCGCGAGGCTGACTGCCTGTACACCGAAGCGCAAGTCGAAGAGGCGATCGCCAAGGTCGGCGCGCAAATCACCCGCGAAATGGCTGACACCAACCCGGTGGTCTTCTGCGTGATGAACGGTGGCCTGATCTTCGCCGGCAAATTGCTGACTCACCTGCAATTCCCGCTGGAAGCCTCCTACCTGCACGCCACCCGTTATCGCAACGAAACCAGCGGCGGCGACCTGTTCTGGAAAGCCAAGCCGGAAGTCTCGTTCATCGACCGCGACGTGCTGATCATCGACGACATCCTTGATGAAGGGCATACCCTGGGCGCGATCATCGACTTCTGCAAACACGCCGGCGCGCGCAAAGTGCACACCGCCGTGCTGATCGACAAAGACCATGACCGCAAGGCACGCCCGGACCTGAAAGCCGATTACGTCGGTCTGCCATGCATCGACCGCTACATTTTCGGTTACGGCATGGACTACAAAGGCTACTGGCGTAATGCCAATGGGATCTTCGCCGTCAAAGGGATGTAAGCCATGGTCCGCTTTCTTGATCAAACACTGTTCACCGAACTGGCCGAGAAAGCGGCTGCCAGCCCCCGTGGCCGGCACCATCATAACTTTCATCAGATGGAAGAGCCTTGCCATCGCCTGGCCGTTGGCATGCAACCCGACACCTATGTGCCGCCGCATCGGCACCTGAGTGCGGACAAGGCAGAGACCCTGATGGTGCTCAAGGGCACCCTGGGCCTGCTGGTTTTCAGCGAAACCGGTGAGGTGATCGCCAAGCGCGTCCTGCAGGCGGGCGGCGAGTGTGCCGGTGTCGACCTGCCGCCCGGTGTATTTCACGGCCTGGTGGTGCTGGAGCCCGACAGCGTGTTGTTTGAATGCAAGGCCGGGCCATATCGACCCGTAGGCGAGGGCGAGTTGGCTGACTGGGCGCCACACGAAGGCGATGCCGGCGTTGCCGAATATCGACGCTGGATGCTCGCCCAGTTCGATTGAGCTACAGTGCTCGGCCACCTTCCACGGAGCCGCCCATGAGCCTGTTGATCCGCACCTGCGCCGTCCTGGCGTTGACCTTCAGTTTGCCGTTGGCGGCGGCTCCGGCACCGATGCACAGCCAATTCCTGCCGCCGGACGACCTGACTGTGCGCGCCGAAACCCCCGACCAGCAGCAACTGCTGCAAATCACCGAATACGCGGTGGTGGTGGGTAACCAGCGGCAATCCACTCAACAGCCGATCCCCGTTACGTCGCCGCTGATGATTCGCCTCAAGGGCAAACCCTTGAACAAAGGCGCGACCATCGCCCAGGTGGTGCTCAATTTTGATGCCGAAAGCAAAAGCCTGAAAAAGCCGGTGTTCGATGAGAGCAGTAAGACCCTGACCTTGTCTTACCCGGTGGCCCAGTACCGCGTGATCGTTGACCTGCTGCGCAACGACACGGTGTATGTGCAGTTCCTCAGCTATGCCAACGGGCACATTTGGGCGGACCTGCACACCGGCGCCGTCCGCGCTAAATAGTGAGGCCGCAGGTATCTACACAACTGC
>NZ_JANLOF010000074.1:0-46040 GCF_025466135.1 Pseudomonas sp. 14P_5.3_Bac1
CCCACATTTTTAGATCGTGTGCGCCTGGTCGATCAGCGGCGGCTGCTGACCTCGGCGGGCACATCGTCCCCGGCCATGCGCTTGCGGAACAGTGCAGTGCGAGCCAGCAGCAGCGTGGTCACCGGCACCGTGATCGACAGCAGAATCGGAATCAACCACCCATGCAGCACCGGCGCGGACTTGAGCACCGAAAAGTAGATGATCGACGCCAACGCCACACACCACGCACCCAATGTAGAGGCCAGCGCCGGCGGGTGCATGCGCTGGAAAAAGTCCTTCATGCGCAGCAGACCGATCGCGCCGATCAGTGCGAATACGCTGCTCAGCACCAGCAATACCGCCACGCTGGCTTCAACCCATAACGGCATCATTCAATCACCTCGCCACGCAGCAGGAATTTCGCCAAAGCGAACGACCCGACAAAGCCAAACAGCGCAATCAGCAGCGCCGCTTCAAAGTAGGTGTCACTGGCGTAGCGGATGCCGAGCACCAGCATCATCAGCATCGCCAGGATGTACAGATAATCCAGTGCCAGAACCCGGTCCTGTGCCGACGGGCCTTTGAACAGGCGCGCCAGTGTCAGCACCATGGCCAGCGAGAACAGGAACAGGCTGATCAGGATCGCGTTGGAGAGCAGGGCGCTCATTCGAAGATCTCCATCAGGGGCCGCTCGTAGGTGGTTTTGAAGTGCTCGATAAAGGGCGCTTCATCCTCAAGGTCGAACACGTGCAACAGCAGAATGCTGCGGTCCAGCGCCAGTTCCGACCAGACCGTGCCGGGTGTGACGCTGGTGATCATCGACAGTACGGCCAGGCCGTTGGCGTCGCGCAGGTTCAGCGGGATTTTGATAAAGCGCGAACGCGGCGCACGCGAGCCGCAGATCAGCACGCCCCATGCCACTTGCAGATTAGAGATGATCACGTCGCGGCCCACCACCAGAAACAGGCGCAGGATCACCCCGGGGCGGCGGATGCGGATCGGCGACGGGCGCAGCGGCGCCATCAGCAGCGGGGCAAGAAAGCCCAGCAGCGCGCCGAGCAGCAGGTTGCCGGGGCTGACGGACAGGTTCAGCACCAACCACAACAGCCACAACGCCAGCGATAACCAGGGGGCAGGGAACAGACGCTTCATGGCTGCACCTCCAGGGCGGCGGTCTTGGCTTCAGGGCTCGGCACCGGACGCGTCGCCAAAACGGCCATCACGTAGTGTTCCGGGTTGTTCAGGCTTTCGGCGGTGGCCTGGGTGTAGCGCATCAACGGCTCGGCCTTGAACGTCAGGAGGATGCTCAGGCCGAGCAGGAAGAAGATCGGCAGGCACTCGTAGCGGCGCAGCAGCGGCGAGGGGCGTTCTTCCGGCGTCCAGAAGCGCTGGATGCCCAGGCGGGCGAAAGCGATCAGCGACGCCAGGCCCGACAGGATCAGCAATGTCACCAAGCCCCAGGCGGCGGGGCGTATGGGTTCATCCACCGCATTTCCCAGCCCCAGCGGGTTGACCAGCGCGCTCAACAGGCTGAGCTTGCCGATAAAGCCAGACAGCGGCGGCATGCCGATAATCAGCAATGCGCAGGCAACAAAGCTCAAACCGAGAAAGGCCATGGTCCACGGAATCACTTGGCCGACCACGGCTTTTTGTTCATCGTCGAGGTTCACGCCGGGCCGTGGATGCAACGATTCCATGGCCTTGGGCAGCGCATCGATTTCCTCGTCCAGCGGCAGGTCATTGGCCGAGCGCGAACGCTCGATCAGTTCGGCCAGCAGGAACAGCGCGCTCAATGCCAGTGTCGAGCTGACCAGATAGAACAGCGCCCCGGCCGTCAGGCTTGGCTGAGCAAAGCCCACGCCCGACAGCAGAATCCCGGCCGACACCAGAATGCTCAAGCTGGCCATACGTTCGAGCCGCTGCGCCGCTACCATCGCCAATGCTGCGCAAATGATCGTCGCCATGCCGCCGTACACCAGCCAGTCGCCGCCAAACAGCGCCGAAGCACCGGCTTGCCCCGAAAACAGCAGGGTCCACAGGCGCAGCACGGTGTACACGCCCACCTTGGTCATAATCGCAAACATCGCCGCCACCGGCGCGCTGGCCGAGGAGTAGGCGGGCGCCAGCCAGAAGTTCAACGGCCACATGCCAGCTTTGGCCAGGAACGCTGTTGCCAGAATCGCCGCGCCTGCGTGCAACAGGCCGCGATCGGCCTCTGGCACCAAGGGGATTTTCAGTGCCAGGTCAGCAAAATTCAGCGTGCCGGTGACGCCATAGATCATCGCCGCGCCAATCAGGAACAGCGACGAGGCCAGCAGGTTGATCGCGATGTAATGCAGCCCCGACGACACCCGCGCACGGCCCGAGCCGTGCAGCATCAAACCGTAGGACGCCGCCAGCAGCACTTCGAAGAACACGAACAGGTTGAACAGGTCCGCCGTCAGGAAGGCGCCGTACAGGCCCATCATCTGGATCTGGAACAGCGCGTGGAAGCTGGTACCGGCACGGTCCCAACGGGCCATGGCGAACAGCAGCGCGCTCACGCCGATGATCCCGGTGAGCACCAGCATCATCGCCGACAGTTGGTCCACCACCAGCACGATGCCGAACGGTACCTGCCAGTTGCCCGGCAGGTACACGCCGATGGAGCCGGGGCCGCCTTGTTGTGTCCAGTACAGCAGCAGGACGGCGATGCCCAGGCCGATGACGCTGGAAAACAGGTTGATTTTTGCCTTCAGCGGACGGCGTTTTTCGCCGAGCATCAGCATCAGCGCGGCGGTCAGCAACGGCAGCAGGATCGGCGCGACGATCAGTTGATTGATCCACGTCATTCCTTGGGCTCCCGACCGTCTACATGGTCAGTGCCGGTCAGACCGCGGGAGGCCAGCAGCACCACCAGAAACAGCGCGGTCATGGCGAAGCTGATCACGATCGCCGTCAGTACCAGCGCCTGGGGCAGGGGATCGGTGTAGTGCAGAAGGTCTTGCGGCACGCCGTCCTTGATGATCGGCTCCTTGCCGATAAACAGGCTGCCCATGCTGAAAATGAACAGGTTGACCCCGTACGACAGCAGGCACAGGCCCATCACCACCTGGAACGTCCGTGGCCGCAGGATCAGCCAGACGCCGGAGGCCGCCAGGACCCCAATGGCAATTGCGATGACTTCTTCCATCAGGCGGCTCCTTGCGTTGCGGCAACCACTTTTTTCGCCTGGTTGCTCGGTTTGTGGGCCCGCACGGACTGGTGGCCGAGGGCGGTGAGCATCAGCAGCGTGGAACCGACGACCATGGCGTACACGCCGACGTCGAAGAACAGCGCGCTGGCGATATGGATATCGCCGAGCACCGGCACGCTGAAATGCCAGGTGTGGGTGGTGAGGAACGGGTAACCGGCAAACAGCGCGCCGAGCCCGGTCAGGGTGGCCGAAAGCAGGCCAAAACCCATCCAGCGCATTGGCCGCAGGCTCATCTGCGCCTCAACCCACTGCGTACCGGCAACCATGTATTGCAGGATGAACGCTACCGACATCACAAGGCCTGCGACAAAGCCGCCGCCCGGCTGGTTATGACCGCGCATGAACAGGTAGAACGACACCACCAGCGCAATTGGCAGCAGCAGGCGCACCAGCACCGCCGGCACCATCATGAAGCCCAGCGCGGTGTCGCTGGCCTGGCGCGGGTTGACCAGGTCGGTGGCCACGTCCGGCGCCAACTGGCGCTGTTGCGCGGGCAGTTGCATGCTTTCTTTGGACGGACGGAAGCGCCGCAGCAGGGCATACACCGTCAGCGCCACGGCGCCGAGCACGGTGATTTCGCCGAGGGTATCGAAGCCACGGAAGTCGACGAGCATCACGTTCACGACGTTGCTGCCGCCGCCTTCGGGCAGGGCGCGGCTGAGGTAGAACGAGGAGATATCGTTGGGCGTCTGGCGGGTCAGCATCGCGTAGGACAGCAGCGCCATGCCGCCGCCCACCACGGTGGACAGCAGGAAGTCACGCAGGCGGCGAATGCGCGCCTTGCGCAGCGAGCTGGGCAATGGCGACACTTCTTCGATCCGCCGTGGCAGCCAGCGCAGGCCCAGCAGAATCAGCACGGTGGTCACCACTTCGACGACCAGCTGCGTCAACGCCAGGTCCGGCGCCGAGAACCACACGAATGTGATGCAGGTCATCAAGCCGCACACGCTGACCATGGTCAGGGCTGCCAGCCGGTGATACTTGGCTTGCCACGCGGCGCCGAGGGCGCAGGCAATCGCCAGCAGCCACAGGGTCACAAACACAATGGAGCCCGGGATCTTCGGCCGGTCGCCCCAGCTGAGGCCGCTGTTGAACATCGGGATCAAACCTGCAATCACCGCTGCCGTCACCAGCAGGAACAGCTGGGTCTGCAGGCGTTTGGTGCTGATGCGTTTTTCGATCCGGCGCACGCCGCGCATCATCACCACCAGGCTGCGTTCGAACATGCGCTTGCCGTTGAAGTAGCTGATGACCGGCGGGTACTTGAAGCGGCCTCGCTTGAGCTGTTTGCGCAGCAGCAGGTAGAGCACCACGCCGCCGGACATCGCCACCAGGCTCATGATCATCGGCGCGTTCCAGCCGTGCCAGATCGCCAGGCTGTACTCGGGCAGCACACCACCGACCACCGGCAGCGCAGCGGCAGCGAGAATCGAGCCGACCACCTGGGCCGGGAAGATGCCCACCAGCAGACAAGTGAACACCAGCAGTTCCACCGGCGCGCGCATCCAGCGCGGCGGTTCGTGGGGCGTGTGCGGCAAATCGGTGGCGGGCGGGCCGAAGAACACATCGACGGTAAAACGCAGCGCATAGGCGACGCTGAAAGTGCCGGCGATGGTTGCAATCATCGGCAGGGCAATTTCCACCCAGGCGGTCGCCGAGATAAATACCGTTTCAGCGAAGAACATCTCTTTGGACAGGAAGCCATTGAGCAACGGCACCCCGGCCATCGACGCACTGGCCACCATCGCCAGGGTCGCGGTAAACGGGATCAGGCGCACCAGACCGCTGAGCTTGCGAATATCACGGGTGCCGCTTTCGTGGTCGATGATGCCAGCGGCCATGAACAGCGAGGCCTTGAAGGTGGCGTGGTTGAGGATGTGGAACACCGCAGCGACGGCGGCCAGCGGGCTGTTGAGGCCCAGCAGCAGGGTGATCAGCCCGAGGTGGCTGATGGTGGAGTAGGCCAGCAGGCCCTTGAGATCGTTTTGAAACATGGCGCAGTAAGCGCCGAGGAGGAGGGTGATGGCGCCGGCACCGCCGACGATCCAGAACCATTCTTCGCTGCCGGACAGCGACGGCCACAGGCGGGCCAGCAGGAACACGCCGGCTTTCACCATCGTCGCCGAGTGCAGGTACGCCGAAACCGGCGTCGGTGCCGCCATCGCGTGGGGCAGCCAGAAGTGGAAGGGGAACTGTGCGCTTTTGCTCAGGGCGCCGATCAGCACCAGGGCGAGCATGATCGGGTACAGCGAGTGCGCGCGAATCTGATCGCCCGCCGCCAGCACCTGGTCCAGGTCATAGCTGCCCACGATATGCCCCAGCAGCATCACGCCGGCCAACAGGCACAGGCCGCCCGCGCCGGTGACCATCAGCGCCATATAGGCGCCGCGCCTGGCATCGGCGCGGTGGTGCCAATAGCCGATCAACAGGAACGAGAACAGGCTGGTCAGTTCCCAGAAGAACACGATCTGGATCAGGTTGCCGGAAATCACCAGCCCGAGCATGGCGCCCATGAAGGCCAGGAAAAACGCGAAGAAACGCGGCACCGGGTCGTCCGGCGACATGTAGTAGCGCGCATACAGCGACACCAGCGAGCCGATGCCCAGCACCAGCATCGAGAACAGCCAGGCAAACCCATCCATGCGCAGCACGAAGTTCAACCCAAGGCTGGGCAACCACATGAATTCTTCGCGGATCACGCCACCGTGGGCGATCTGAGGGTAGAGCAGGGCGACTTGAATGGTGCCGACCAAGGCCACGAGGCCAGCCAACAGGGATTCGGTGTTACGTGCATTGTGCGGCAGCAAGGCCGCCAGACAGCTGCCAATAAAAGGCAGAAGCAGTAGAACTATCAGGGACATAGGCTTCTAATCTGCGGGAGTTTGGGATGCATCATACGTGCCGCTTTGTCGATCACCAAACGCCAAGATGTGGCAGGATCCTACAAAGTAGGCTGAAAACCCCTGTTTCGCATTGTTTCAGCGGGCCCCTGTCCACCTGGCACCACCGCCCCCTGTGGGAGCCGGGCTTGCCCGCGATGGCGATCTGGCAGCCACCACAAGCCGTCAGACCTTACCCCTGCTGCTCCTGTTCCCTTTCATCCTCCAGTTGGATGGCCTTCTGCCCTTTAGTCTTCAGCTCGCTCACAATCACTGCCGCCACAATCAACGCCGCCCCCACCATCGCGATCGGCGGGAAGCGCTCACCGGCCATCCGTCCGATCACGCCGGCCCACACCGGTTCACCGGCGTAGATCAAGGTGGCGCGTGTCGGCGAGACACTCTGCTGCGCCCAGTTCATCGCGACCTGGATCACCGCGCTGGTCAAGCCCAGGCCTACCGCGCTGAATACCAGCAACCACGAGAAACCTGGCAAGGGTTCCCCCATCGGCACCACCATGAGAAACGACAATAACGACGCCGTGGCCAGTTGCACCACGGTCACCCGGCGTACATCCACCTGCCCGGCAAACGCGCTGATCAGAATGATTTCGGCGGCCACCGCCACTGCACAGATCAGCGTGGCGATTTCGCCGGGGCTGAAGTTCAGCGACGCGCCGGCCGGGCCGGTGAGCAGCATCAAGCCGGTAAACGCCAGCATGATGCCGATGGCCGGCATCAGCCCTGGGCGGCGCCCCAGCACCAGCCATTGCAGCAGCGGCACAAATGGCACATACAGCGCGGTGATGAACGCCGACTGACTGCTCGGAATAGTCTGCAGCCCGATGGTCTGCATGCCGTAGCCGAACATGATCGAGGTGCCGATGAAGGCGCCGGCTTTCAGCTCAAACAAGGTCAGACCGCGCAGGGTGCGCAACGAAAAGAACCCAACCACGATGGCCGCTGCGGCAAACCGCAGACCCACGAAAAACATCGGCCCGCTGACCGTCATCGCATGTTGCACCAACAAAAAGGTGCCGCCCCAGATCATGGTGATCACCACGAGAATGCATTCGGCTTTGCTGAAACGGTTGAAGCGTGAGGAAGGGTTCGGGGCAGTCATGGCGGCTCGGTCTTGCAAGGGAAAGGCACGGACCGCACAATGCGCCGCACGCTGGGCAGTATACTGCGCACACCTACCTATTGAGCAATATAGTGCACAAAGAAAATCCACATCGGTCGTCGGTCCTGCAACACGTCAGCCAGAACGTCCGTCGTTTGCGGCATGCTGCCGACATGAGCCAGACCGCGCTATCGGAAAAGTCCGGCGTCAGCCGGCGCATGCTGGTGGCCATCGAGGCGGGCGAGAAGAATGTCAGCCTGTCCACCCTGGACCGCGTCGCCGAAGCCCTGGATGTGGCTTTCAGCGACCTGATCCAGGCGCCGGATGCCGGCGATCACAGCCGCATCAACGAGCTGGCGTGGGCCGGCGACATTCCCGGCAGTAAAGCCGTGTTGCTGGCCAAGGCCACTGCCCGGCGCGAAGTGGAATTGTGGGAGATGCGCCTGGAACCGGGCGACCGTTACAGCCCGGAACCCGACCCGGAAGGCTGGAGCGTGCAGCTGTTTGTGTTCGAAGGCCGCCTGACCCTGATCCTCGATGACGAAGAAAAACACGTGGCCACCGGTGAGTTCTTCATGTTCGCCAGCCGCCAGGCCCACGGCTATCGCAATGACGGAGAGGTGGCGGTGCGCTTTGTGCGCAACGTGGTGATCTAACTGTCTGCCAGGCAACAGTGGATGGACACTTTGCTCGCCTGCACACGCAGGCGTTTGAAGGTTTTAGCCGCAACACCCTGATTTTATTGGCGATTACATTCAGGCACGACTCCTGCAATCACCCAGGTCATCTCACCGGAGCCTGGAGTCGGCCCATGTCAGCCCACCCTCAACAACCTGCCCATATCATTCGCTCGGACGCCGAGGCCATCGAGGTCGCCACGCGCCTGGCCGCACGCTTTGCCGTCGACGCCAGTGCACGCGACCGTGAGCGGCGCTTGCCGGTGGCCGAACTTGACGAGTTTTCTGCCAGCGGTTTGTGGGGCATCACCATTCCTAAAGCCTATGGCGGCGCCGAGGTGTCCTATGTGACGGTGGCCGAGGTGATCAAGTTGATTTCCGCCGCCGACCCATCGCTGGGGCAGATCCCGCAAAACCATTTGGGCGTGGTGGACATCCTGCTGCAAACCGCCACAGAGGAACAAAAGCGCCACTACTTCGGCAAGGTCCTGGCCGGTTATCGGTTCGGCAATGCCTTCTCCGAAGCCAAGAGCAAAAACGCCGGCACGTTTGATACCCAGATCCGTTTTGAGCACGACACCGCGCAAATCAACGGCGAGAAGTTCTACTGCACCGGCGCGCTGTTCGCGCATATCGTGCCCACCGTCGGCAACAATGAAAACGGCCAGGCCTTTATTGCGTTCGTTGAACGCGATGCGCCGGGGCTCACGGTGGTTGATAGCTGGGACGGCTTTGGCCAACGCACCACCGCCAGCGGCGGGGTGACACTCGACGGCGTGAGCGTGCCGCGCACCGCAGTGATCCCGGCTCACCTGGCCTTCGACCAACCCACCGCCAATGGCCCGATCTCGCAGATCATCCAGGCCGCGGTCGACACCGGCATCGCCCTTGGCGCGCTTGAACACGCCAAAATCCACGCCCGCCAGGCGCGGCCCTGGATCGACAGCCAACAAGAGCATGGTTGGCAAGATCCATTCACCATCGCCGCGATTGGCGACCTGCAATGGCGCGTGCACGGCACCGAAGCCATTCTTGCCAAAGCCGGCAAGGCGGTCGACCTGGCCCTGGCCGAGCCGAACGAAGACACCGTGGCCCACGCCTCGCTGGTCGTTGCCCAGGCCAAAGTGCTGTCGGCCGAAACCGCCTTGCTCGCCAGCAGCAAACTCTTCGAACTCGCCGGCACTCGCTCGGTGACCGCCAAGCACAACCTCGACCGCTTCTGGCGCAATGCGCGCACCCACACCCTGCACGACCCGGCCCGCTGGAAATACCACCTGATCGGCAACTTCGTGCTCAACGGCGTGAAGCCCGCCCGCCACGCCTGGAACTGAGGAGCCTGACCCATGACCGCACTGAATCACGCGCGCCAACTGCTGGAAAGCACCCGCCGCACGGTTGAGCGAAGCGATGACCCCTACGTGATCAGCCGCTTCGGCGATTGGCAGATCCGCGTCGATGTGGCCGCCGCCTTGCTTGAGCGCGCCGCCACCAACCCAAGCCCGGTGGCCCTCACCGAAGCGCAGATCGCCGCCGCCGAAGCGCTGATTTTCGCCAGCAATGCCGAGTTCGAACTCACCGGCCAGCGCACTGCGCTGCCGCCCAGCCTTGATGATCCGTTGCGCAGCAAATACCAGATTGTCGGCAACTACCACCTCAACGGAGCGCTTTGATGTCCCGTGAAATCCGCTTGAATGCCTTCGACATGAACTGCGTCGGCCACCAATCGCCTGGCTTGTGGGCACACCCGCGTGACCGTTCGTGGCAGTACAAAGACCTGGAGTACTGGACCGACCTGGCCAAAATCCTCGAACGCGGCAAATTCGACGGGTTGTTTATCGCCGACGTGCTGGGTATTTACGACGTGTACAACGGCAACGGTGACGCGGCGATTCGCCAGGCGGCGCAGGTGCCCGTCAATGACCCGTTGTCGTTGATCGCGCCGATGGCACTGGTCACCGAACACCTGGGTTTCGGCCTGACCGCCTCGTTGTCGTTCGAGCACCCGTACCCGTTTGCCCGCAGGCTTTCCACCCTCGATCACCTGACCAAGGGCCGCGTGGGCTGGAACATCGTCACCTCGTACCTGGAAAGCGGCGCCAAGAACCTCGGTCAGAAAGCCCAGACCGAACACGACGCGCGCTATGACTACGCCGAGGAATACCTGGAGGTTTGCTACAAGCTTTGGGAAGGCAGCTGGGAAGAGGGCGCGGTATTGCGTGATCGCGAGCGCCGAATTTTCAGCGACCCGAGCAAAATTCACGAAATCCGCCACGTTGGCAAACACTTCCAGGTGCCCGGTATTCATCTGTGCGAGCCGTCGCCGCAGCGCACGCCGGTGCTGTACCAGGCCGGTGCGTCCAGCCGTGGCAAGCAGTTCGCCGCCGAGCAGGCCGAGTGCGTGTTTGTCGCGGCACCGTCCAAGGTGTTGCTGAAAAAGACCGTGGCCGATATCCGCCGCCGTGCCGCAGAAGCCGGGCGCGACCCGAAGAAAATCCTGATTTTCAACTTGCAGACGGTGATCGTCGGCGAGACGGACGCCGAGGCCAAGGCCAAGTTTGACGAGTACAAATCCTACGTCAGCTACGAAGGCGCGATGGCACTGATCTCTGGCTGGACCGGTATCGACTTCAGCCAGTTCAAACCCGATGAACCGCTCAAGCACGTGCACACCAACGCCATTCAGTCGGCGGTGGAGGCCTTCTCCACGGCGGACCCGAACAAAGTCTGGACGCCCAACGAACTGGCCGACTGGGTTGGCATTGGCGGCTTTGGCCCGTTGTTTGTCGGTGGCCCTGAAACCGTGGCCGACCTGCTGCAGGAGTGGGTCGAGGAGACTGACGTGGACGGTTTCAATCTGGCCTATGCGCTGACCCACGAAACCTTTATCGACGCCGTGGACCTGTTGGTGCCGGAGCTGCAAAAGCGCGGCGTGTACAAGACCGAATACGCCCAGGGCACCTTGCGCGAGAAGTTGTTCGGCGATGGCGCACGGCTGGCGCCGAATCATCCGGGTGCCGGTTACAGGCATCTTAAGGCCAGCGCTCTATAACTGAACAAACCCAATCCATGTGGGAGCTGTATTGATCCAAATAACTCAGCCAGCGGACCACCGCACGCACATCACTTTAATAGGAGCATCACCCCTATGAGCGTGCACGAACTCAAACGTCCGCTGGGCCTGGAATGGCCCGCCGAACTGCTCGGCAACCTGTCCGAGCCTTTGGAACACCTGCGCCACTGGGCGCAAATCACGCCTTTGCAGACGGCCCTGCGCCACAAGCGCCAGGGCCAGTGGTATGCCTGGCGGTGGATTGACGCCTTGCGCGACGTCGAGCGCCTGGCCGATGGTTTGCGCCAGCAAGGCTTTGGCGAGCAGTCGCGGCTGGCCCTCAGCGGCGCGTTCGAGCCGAACCTGCTGTTGTTGGCGTTGGCTGCGCAATCGGTCGGCGGGCAGGTGGTGACCCTGGCCGATGGCCTCGAGCCCGAAGTCCTTTACCAACAGCTGTGGCGTATTCGCCCTACCCATTCGTATGTGCAGGACCGCCGGCAAGTGCGGCACTGGGCGTCTGCCAATCGACTGGATTTCGCCCAGTTGCTCGGCCCGCTGGACCCGGCGCAGCACTTGCAGCGCTGGTGGCAACCCACCGGCGAAAGCGCGTTGTGGAGCGAGGAGGGCACTCACTGGCAGGGCGGGTTGGCTGTGGTGCTGGAGCAGTGGCTCAACAGCGGCCATGGCCTGGCCTTTCCGGAAAACCTCGCTTCGGCCCGCCGCGATCGCAGTGAAGTCGCTCCGACTGGCCTGCTGTTATCACCTGAGCGTTTGCACCACCTGGCCGACGACATCGAAAGCCGCCTGGCGCCCCACGGTACCTGGCGCCGACGCCTGTGCGACTGGGCCATCGCCCACCCGCAAAGTGGCCTGCGCCGCTTGCTGAAAAACCGCGTGCGCAGGCTGCTGGGCTTTCAGCGTCTGTCCTACATCTGGCAACCGCTTAAATCCAAGGCCGAGCCGACATGGCTGGCCGAATTCAAACGGGACATCGCATGAGCCAGGCCATTCTCCAGGTGCGCGACATCTCGTTGTCATTCAAGGGCGTCAAGGCGATCAATGCCTTGTCGTTTGACGTGCAGCGCGGCGAGATTTGCGCGCTGATCGGGCCAAATGGCGCCGGCAAGAGTTCGTTGCTCAATGTGCTTAACGGTGTGTACCGCTTTGACGCCGGCGAGATCGTCTTCGAGCAACAACACTTTCACCGCATCGACCCATTGGGCGCGGCGCGGCGGGGCATCGGCCGCACCTTCCAGAACAACGCGCTGTTCAAAAAAATGAGCGTGCTCGACAACATCCTCACCGGCCTGTCGCGGCATATGCGCAGCACCTTTATCGAACAGGCCTTGGGCTTGCCGCGCGCCCGGCGTGAGGCCGAGGCCTTCCGCCTGCGTGCCCAGGGCATCCTCGAATTCCTGGAGCTGCAAGCCCACCGCGACGTGCTGGTGGGCAACCTGTCCTACGGCCTGCAAAAACGCGTGGAGTTGGGCCGCGCGTTGATCGCAGGTCCCAGCCTGCTGCTGCTCGACGAACCGATGGCCGGGATGAACGCCGAAGAAAAACACGAAATGGCGCGCTTCGTCGCCGACGTGAACCGCGACCTGGGCACCACCGTGGTGTTGATCGAGCACGACATGGGCGTGGTCATGGGCCTGTCCGACCATGTGGTGGTGCTCGACTACGGGCGCAAGGTCGGCGACGGCACGCCCGCCGAGGTACAGGCCAACCCCGAAGTGATCAGCGCCTACCTGGGAGTCGCACACTGATGACGTTCTTTTTCGAAACCCTGCTCGGCGGCTTGCTCGCCGGCACCCTGTACTCGCTGGTCGCCATCGGCTTCGTGCTGATCTACAAGGCCAGCGGCGTGTTTAATTTCGCCCAGGGCTCGATGCTGCTGTTTGCCGCGCTGACCTTCGTCAGCCTGCATGACCAAGGCGTGCCGTTCGCCCTGGCGCTGCTGCTGACGGTGATCGTAATGATCGTCGGCGCCTTGCTGATCGAGCGGCTGGTGTTGCGCCCGTTGGTGAACCGTTCGCAGATCACGTTGTTCATGGCCACGCTGGGCCTGTCGTTCATTATCGAAGGCCTGGCCCAGGGCTTGATGGGCTCGCAGGTGCGCGCGCTGGATTTGGGCATCGACGACGTGCCGCTGTTTGTCGGGCCGCTGATGCTCAGCCAGTTTGATCTGATTGCCGCCGCGGCGGCGGTGGTGCTGGTCACGGTGTTGGCGTTGCTGTTCAACACGACCCGCATCGGTGTGTCGTTGCGCGCGGTGGCGGATGACACCACGGCGGCGCTGTCCATCGGCATCAACCTCAACCGTATCTGGCAGATCGTCTGGGCAGTGGCCGGTGTGGTCGGGCTGGTGGCAGGGCTGCTGTGGGGCGCGCGCCAAGGGGTGCAGTTTTCGCTGTCGCTGGTGGTGCTCAAGGCCTTGCCGGTGCTGATCATCGGCGGCTTCACCTCGATTGGCGGGGCGATTGTCGGCGGGCTGATTGTCGGCGCGGCGGAAAACCTCGCCGAGGTGTATATCGGCCCGCTGATCGGCGGCGGCATCACGCCGTGGTTCGCCTACGTACTGGCCCTGGCCTTCCTGTATATCCGTCCCGCCGGCCTGTTCGGCGAGCGCGCCATCGAGCGAGTCTGAACCCATGTCGATTCCTGTCGTTCAACAAACCGCACCGTTGGTGTTGATCCAGCGACGCGTGCCCTGGGGCCTGATCGGCCTGTTGGCGCTGGCCTTTGTTGTCGTGCCGCTGTGGGGCAATGACTATTGGCTCAATGCAATCCTCGTCCCGTTTCTGGTGCTGTCACTGGCCGGGCTGGGCTTGAACCTGCTGACCGGCTACACCGGGCAAACCTCGGTGGGCGCGGCCGGTTTCATGGCCGTCGGCGCGTTCGCCACCTACGGGTTTTTGCTGCGTCTGCCGGCGCTCGGTTTGCCGGTGGCGCTGCTCGGCGGTGGGGTGATCAGCGCGTTGGTGGGGCTGTTGTTCGGCCTGCCCAGTTCGCGGATCAAGGGTTTTTACCTGATGGTCACCACGTTGGCCGCGCAGTTTTTTCTGGAGTGGCTGTTCGTCAAATTTCCCTGGTTCTACAACTACGGCTCCTCCGGCACCATTTCTGCGCCGCAACTGGCGCTGTTCGGCCATGACCTCAACACGCCGCTGGGGCGTTACCTGCTGACGCTGGTCACGGTGTTGCTGCTGACCTGGACCGCCGTCAACCTGGTGCGCAGCCAGGTCGGCCGCAACTGGATGGCGATCCGTGACATGGACACCGCCGCCGCCGTGGTCGGTATCCCGGTGGTGCGTTACAAGCGCCTGGCGTTCGCCGTCAGTTCGTTCTACTTAGGCATTGCCGGTGCGCTGTGGGCCTTCGCTTACTTGGGCACGGCCAGCGCCAGCAGCTTTGATATCAACCGCTCGTTCCAGATCCTGTTCATCATCATTATCGGCGGCATGGGCAGCATCGCCGGCAACTTTGTCGGCGCGGCGTTTATCAGCCTGCTGCCGATTTTGCTCAGCCATGCCGGGCAGGCCTTGTTCGGCGGCTCGGTGGATGCGGGGCAATTGCAGAACCTGCAAAAAATCATCTTTGGCGTGTTGATCATCGTGTTCCTGATCAAGGAACCCGAGGGGTTGATTCGTCTGTTGCACAACCTGCGTGACCGTCTGCGGCAATGGCCGCTGCGCTTCTAACATTCCCTCAAGAGAATCCAACATGCGTGCAACCCTGAAACGTTCCCTGGTCGGCGCCGCCTTTGCGCTGGCCGCCTTGGCGGGCGCTGTGCCCCAGGCGACGGCCTCGCCCGACCAGCAATTCATTCCCCTGGCCACCTACCGTGTGGGCGCGTACGCCTCCAGCGGTGTGCAGGTGTGGGCCGGGATGATCGACTACCTGCGTTATATCAACGAGGTCGAAGGCGGCATCAATGGCGTGAAACTGGTGTGGCAGGAATGTGAAACCGAGTGGACGGCGGAGAAGGGCATCGAGTGCTACGAGCGCTTCAAGAATGGCCTGGATGGCGCGCCGGTCGCGGTCTATCAACCCAATGGCGCCCCGGCGGCGTACGCGCTGAGTGAGCGTGCCGAGGTGGACAAGATCCCGCTGATCACCCTCGGTTACGGCCGTACCGAAGCCACCGACGGCACGGTGTTCCCGTACAACTTTCCGGTGATGCTGACCTTTTACAGCGAAGCCTCAACCCTGGTGAACTACATCGCCCAGCGCGAAGGCGGTTTCGACAAACTCAAGGGCAAGAAGATCGCCACGGTCTACCACGACTCGGCCTATGGGCGCGAAACCCTTGGCCCGCTGAAGTTGCTGGCAGAGAAATACGGCTTTGAAAATATCCAGATTCCGGTGGCCGATCCGGGTAATGAACAGTCGGCGCAATGGCGCCAGGTCCGCCAGGCGAACCCGGACTGGGTGTTCCTGCGCACCTGGGGCGTCTCCACGCCGGTAGCGGTGAAAACCGCCGCACGTTTTGGCTTCCCGGTCGACCATATCATCGGCGATATCTGGGCCAGCTCCAGCGAAGACGTGCTGCCTGCCGGCGCGTCCGCCAAAGGCTATCTGGCGCTGACGCCATACCCGGCCGGTGCCGACTTCGAGATCCACAAACGCCTCAAGCAGTACGTCCTCGACAAGGGCCACAGTGACCTCAAGGACCTGAAAAATTTCGGCAGCGTCTACTACAACTCCGGCCTGGTGAACGCCGCCGTGGCCGTGGAAGCGATCCGCACCGGCCAGGCCAAATTCGGCAAGCGCCCGCTCAACGGCGAAGAAGGCCGTTGGGGCCTGGAACACTTGAACATCGACGACGCGCGCTTGAAGGACATGGGCTACCTGGGCCTGATGCAGAACCTCAAATTGTCGTGCCGCGACCATGAAGGCGGCGGTTCGGCGCGGGTGCAGCAATGGGACGGCGCCAACTGGACGCTGATCAGCGACTGGATCGCCGCCGACCGCGCGTTGCTGCGCCCATTGATCGACGAAAAATCCGCCGCGTTCGCCAAGGAAAAAGGCCTGACGCCGCGCACCTGCACCGGGGATGAATAACTCATGAGCCAACCCGCCGCCGAGTCCGCCAGCCAAGCGCTGTTGACGGTCGATGACATCGAAGTGATCTATGACGGCGCAATCCTGGCGGTGGCCGGGGTGTCCTTGAGCGTGCCCAAGGGCGCCATCGTTGCCTTGCTCGGCGCCAATGGCGCCGGCAAAAGCACCACGCTCAAGGCGATCTCGGGGCTGGTGCGTGCCGAACGGGCCGAGGTCAGCCGGGGCGTGATCGAATACGCCGGCCGCGACCTTGCCGGCATCGACCCCAGTCAGCGCGTGCGTGAGGGCATGGTCCATGTGTTGGAGGGCCGGCATGTGTTCGGCCAGCTGACGGTCGAAGACAATCTGCGCAGTGGCGGCTTTGTGCGGCGCCTGAGCCGCAAGGCCATGGAGCATGACCTGGAACGCATCTACGCCTGGTTTCCACGCCTCAAGACCAAGCGCCACACGCGTGCCGGGCTGACATCCGGCGGCGAACAGCAGATGGTCGCCATCGGCCGCGCGTTGATGACGCGGCCCACCCTGGTGCTGCTTGATGAGCCGTCGATGGGCCTGGCGCCGATGATCGTGCAGGAAATTTTCGCGATCATCGCCCAGCTCAACCGTGAGCAGCAGGTGAGCTTTTTGATCGCCGAGCAGAACATCAACGTCGCGCTCACCTATGCGTCCCAGGGCTACGTGCTGGATACTGGGCGGGTGGTCTTGGGTGGCAGCGCCGCTGAACTGCGGGCGCGCGGCGATTTGCACGATATTTATCTGGGTAAACAGTAAGGGCGAATGTGCATGACTGAATCCACCCGCAACGCTGATGTCTTGATCATCGGCGGCGGCCTGAGCGGCACGATGTTGGCCGTGCAACTGCTGCGCCTGCCTGGACAGCGTCGCATCCTGGTGATTGAGCCCCGCGCTGAACTGGGCCGAGGCGAAGCCTACAGCGCGGTCGAGCTGGGCCACACCTTGAACGGCAACGCCGCGCGCATGAGCGTCGACCCGGATAACGCCGACGACCTGACCCAATGGCTCACCGACTACATCGGCGCCGGTGGGTGGCCGCAGGCGCACCAGCAAGCGGTGCCGATCAGTGAGCTGTTCCCGCCGCGCGGGATCTTTGGGCTGTACGCGCAGCAGCGGCTGGCCGAAGCCAAGGCGTTGTCGGCTTCGACGGTGGAGCATGTGCGTGGCGAGGTCATCGACCTGCACGTGGATGAGAGCGCCACAGTGCTGACACTTGATAACGGCCAGCAACTGTGCGGCGCCTTCGCGGTATTGGCCACCGGCATGTTTCCCGCAGCGCGTACGCCGCAGACCGACTCCAGCGGCTTGAACGCGGCAGCCGTCGACCCGTGGGATGTGCAGGCGATGACCCTGATCGACCCGCAATCGACGGTACTGATCATCGGCTCCGGGTTGACCATGGTGGACGCCGTGGTGTCGCTGGAGCAGGCCGGCCATCGTGGCCCGATCGAGATTTTTTCGCGCCACGGGCTGCTGCCGCATGTACGGCGCCAGCCCCCGGGCTGGGTGGATTTTCTCGCCGAGGACCATCGTCTGCGCAGCCCCAGGCAACTGCTGCGCGAGGTGCGCCGCCAATGCCGCAGTGCGCTGCGGCAAGGCATCGATTGGCAGGCGCCGCTGGACACCGTGCGCGCGCATGTTGCCCGTTTGTGGAGCCAGGCCAGCGACGTCGAGAAACGCCAGTTCGTGCGCCATGTACGGCCGTGGTGGGAAAGTCATCATCACCGTTCGCCGCCGTTGAGCGCGCAATTGGTGGCACGGCTGCAGGACGAAGGGCGGTTGCGCATTCAGGCCGCATCGTTCAAGGGCCTGGTGGCCTCGGACGGCGGCGTGACTGTCCGTGTGCGTCGTCGCGGCGAGCAGGAGGTGACACAGGTGTCGGGGGCGGCGTTGATCAATTCCAGTGGCATTGAGTACGACTGGCGCCGCGTGGCCCGGCCGTTGCCCCAGCAGTTGCTCAAGCGTGGGTTGATCCAGCCCGGGCCATTGGCGTTGGGGATTGCGGCGGACGTGTCGGGCGCTGTGCTGGATGCCGAGGGCAATGTCAGCCGCCGCCTGTTCGCCATGGGCCCGCCGTTGCGCGGGATGTGGTGGGAAAGCACAGCGGTGACCGACGTGGCGATTCAGGCCAAGGCGTTGGCGTTGAAGCTGACAAATATCTAATGTGGGAGCGGGCTTGCTCGCGAAGGCGGTGTGTCAGTTGCACATGAGCTGGCTGACCCACCGCCTTCGCGAGCAAGCCCGCTCCCACAGTTCAACCGAGTTCAGCCGGTAGACTTCTGTGCTCTGCTTTTCTGTGGGAGCTGGCTTGCCTGCGATGCAGGCAACTCGGTGCATCAGGCATAAGCCGTTGATGCCATCGCAGCGGTGCGGCGATCCGACAAGCCCGCTCTCACAGTTGATCGGCGTTTCAACTTCCAATCTTCACGAAACCAGGCTTGAGGCCAAACACTTCCACCCCCTGCGCGGTTGATTGCCCGGTGGTGACCTTCACCCGCTCCACCGGCTTATCCATCGTCTCGCGGTAGTCGACCGTCTTGTCCGCCTGAATCGCCTGGCTGGGAATCACAATCGCCTGCGCGTTGTTGTAGGTGACAATGGTCAACCGCGCACTCATGCCCAGCCGCACGCGTTGCAATTGCTGCGGTGTCAGTTTGGGAATCGACAACGTCACCGGAAACTGCGCGCTGCCCTGGCTGTCGCTGGCAATCGCCAAGCCACTGACCACGCTCACGGAGCCGGTCAGCCGCTCACCGTCGAAGCCATCGCCCATCACTTCCACCGCCTGGCCCTGGTGCAGCTGGTTGATGTCCAGCTCCGACACCTTGGCGACGATTTTCAGCCGCTCGATGTTCGCCAGGCCGAACAGCACCTGGCCCTGACTGACTTTGCTGCCGGCCTGCACCGGCGCGTTACTGTTGCCGCCGCCTGGCGTCGACGTAGTGCTGCCGGGGGCGGGCACCACGATGCCGGAGAACGGCGCCTTGACCTCCTTGCCATCGAGCAGTTTGTGCAGGGCGTCGTACTTGACCGTGGCATTGGTCAGTTCCATGTCGGCGATCTGCTTGTATTCGCCCTGGCCCTGGCTCTGCGCCTGCTGCAGTTCACTGCGGGCCGAGGCGAGGTCCAGTTGCTGCTGCTGAGTCTGTTGTTTGAGGTCGTCCAGTTCGTTGCGCGGGATGATGCCGCGCTTGAACAGGTTTTCGCTTTCGGTGAGTTTGCGCTGGGTGTTGCCGGCGGTCATTTCGGCAGTGCGCAGGCTGCGGCGCGCACGGCTGACGGCGGGGCTGCTGTCCCAGTCTTGCATCTCTTGCACGGTGCGCCGGGCCTTGAGCTGGGCGGACAATGCGTCGCGCAGTTGCACCTCGAGGGTCGCCGGGTCCATGCGCAGCAGCACCTGGCCGGCGTCGACACGCTGGCCTTGCTCCACCAGGTTGTCCAGCACGTTGCCGTCGAACGGCGCCGTCAGGGTGACGGTGGACTCGGGTTCGATCTTGCCCACCAGGCCGATCTGGTGCACGAGTGCGTCGGGTTTCACCGCCAGCCACTGCTCGGCCGTCTGGGCTTGCCCGGCGTCACTGCGATGGCTGAGCACGGCAATGCCTGCGCCGGTCAGCAGCACGACCAATACAGCGCCCAGCAGGCGTTTTTTATCAGTAGTCATTGAGGGCGATTTCCCAACTTTCCAGCGTCATGCCCAGCGTCAGGTCGAGCTGGGTCTGGGCGTTCAAATAAGCGATCAGCGCATTGAGCTGCGCGTTCTCGGCGTTGCGCAGGTCGGTCTCGAAACTCAACACCTGAAAGTTGGTGGAGCGCCCGGCACTGAGTTTTTCCCGTTCGATTTCGATCTTGCGCCGCGACAGTTCGACAGCGCGCTGGGAGATTTCATATTGGCGCCAGCGGGTGCCGAGGTCGCGCACCACGTCATTGACGTTGCGTTCCAGCTCCTGACGCGCATCGGTGATACGGATCTCCTGGTCCTCTACGTTGACCCGCGCGCGCACCTCGGCCTGTCGCGTGCTGATGTCACCGATGGGGATTTGCACCTGCACGCCAGCGTAGCTGTTCCACGTGCGGTTGTTGCCGTTGCCGATGCCATTGCCGTTGTCGTTGTTGCTGTAGGCATCGCGGATCTGGTTGGCCCCGGCCACCAGGTCGACCTGCCAGCGCCCGGAATCCTTGGCGATCACCAGGTTGAGGTCGGCCTGCTGGCTGCCCAGCAAGGCGGCGAGGTATTCCGGCTGTTGGGTCTGCGCCAGGTTGAAGGCCTGGCGCTTGTCGATGGTCATTGGCCTGGCCTCCAGCGCCTCGCTGGCGCGGATGGGCGTCGACAGGTCCAGTGCCAACAGGCGCAGCAGGGCCAGGCGGCTGGTATCGAGCTGGTTCTGCGCTTCTTCGACGCCGAGTTGTTGGGTGGCGATGTCCGCTTCGGTCTGCACGATTTCGAACTCGGCCATGCGGCCTGCGCTGATCAATGCCTTGTTCACCTCCAGCAGCGTGTTGGAGCGTTTGAGCGCATCCTGGACGATGCTCAACTGCTCCTGGGCGCGCAGCAGTTCGCGGTAGGTGGCGATGATCTGGCTGATGGTCTGCGCCACGGTAGCCTTGAGGTTGAGCCGATTGGCCTGTTCCGACAGGCGCGACAGGCGCAACGGCGCGGTGGTAGCGTCCCAGCCGGCGCCGCGCGCCAGCGGCTGGATGAGCGCCAGGTCGAGGCCGTCACTGCGGTAGCGGCCGGCGCGATCGGCGTTGTTCAGTTGCTGGGTCCAGGCCATGCTCAGCCGCGTGCCGTATTCGCCGAGCAAGGTGGCGTTCGGGGCCAGGTTGGCATTGCGTGAGTTATCGGCGGTGCCGCGACTTTGGCGGTAATAACTGTTGAGCGTGAGCTTGGGGTTGAACACATCTTCGGCCACGCGCAGGTCGAACTTCTGCGCCACCCGTTGCAGGTACGCGCTGCGGATCGCCGGGTTGTTGCGCAAGCCCAGGTACACCGCATCACCCAGGGTCAGGGTGGTGACCTGGGCATTCAACGACACACCGCGCTCGTAACCGCTGCGGGTGCTGCTGGGGGCGGACGGGTTGATCACCACATCGCCAGCCATGGCCGGCAGGCTTGCGATCAGCAGTAACAGCGGCCATTTATTCATCACGCAAGGCCTCCACCGGCTGCAGCCGCGAGGCGGACACCGCCGGGTAGATGCCAAAGAACAAGCCCACCAGCAACGTACTGCCCACCCCGAGGGGCAGGGCGGCGGCGGCCAGGGCAAACGCCCAGCCCGACAGCCAGGCGTAGAGCCAGGCGGCGCTCATGCCCAGCACCGCGCCGCAAAGTGCGCCGACGGCCGTCAGGGTCACGGCTTCGAGCAGGAACAGGTTGCGGATGTCACGCTGACGCGCACCCAGGGCCATGCGGATGCCGATCTCACGGCGGCGCTCCGAGACATTCATCAGCATCACGTTCATCACACCGACGCCGCCGCCTACCAGCGAGATCGCACCCAGCGCCAGCAACAAATAGGCGAACGTGCGGCTTTGCCGGGTCATGCCATCGATCATTTGCTGGGGCACCTGGATGTCGACATCGTGGTCGGTGAGCTGGCGTTTCAAGGCGCTGGAGGCGTCGCGGGCGATGCGCTCCATGTCCTGGCCCGGCGTGGCGCGGATAATCACGTTGCCGATCTGTGGCGTCGGGTAGATGCGGCGCATGCCTTCGGCGGGGATGAACAGCGATTCGTTGGCCTGCACTGGCATGAGCATGGCGCGGGCCTGGTTGTGCAGGATGCCCACTACCAGAAACAGGTAGTCGTTGATGCGTATGCGGTCGCCCGGTTTCAGCGGATCGCCCGGCATACCCAGGGCCTGAGCGAGCTGGTCGCCGATCACGGCGTAGGTCTCACTGGCGTCGAAAGGCGAAAGAAATCGCCCGTCGCGCACCACCAGGCGCATGGCGTCCTTGATATCGGCTGTGGTGCCGACCAGGTTGGCGTTAGCCGTGCGGCCGTGGAACACGATGGGGCCACCGAACACACTGAGGGCGCCGATATGGGCAATGCCCGGCACGGTGTCGCGCACGGCCTCAAGGTCGAGGCTGGCGCGCATCGGGGCGCTGCTGTTGCCTTTGGGTGGAAACTGGGCGACCAGGGTGTCGGTGCCCATGTCCTTGAAAATCATCGCGGCATCCACCGCCGCGTTATGGCCGATATTGATCAAGGCCACCACCGATGAACTGCCGATGACGATGCCCAGCAGCGCCAGGACCGAGCGCTTGCCCAGGGTGCGCAGGCTCACGAACGCTTCGTGCAGCAGTTGGCTCAGGCTCTGCTCGACCCGCAAGCTCATAGGCGCCCGGCCTCATGCACCACGCCATTGCGCACCAGGATCTTGCGCTCCAGGCGCTCGGCGATATGCGGGTCATGGGTGACGATGATCAGGGTCACTTGCTGCTCGCGGTTGAGGCCCAGAAGCAGATCCATGATTTCCTGCGCCGTGGTGCTGTCGAGGTTGCCGGTGGGTTCGTCGGCAAGAATCACCGAGGGTTTGCCGACCAGCGCACGCGCAATTGCCACGCGTTGACGCTGGCCGCCGGAGAGGTCGGCGGGGCGATGGTGGGCGCGCTCGGCCAGGCCGACCTGTTCCAGCATGCGCAACGCTTGCTCCACCGACTCGTGGCGCGACACGCCGCGGTAACTCAAGGGCAGGGCGACGTTGTCAAGGGCGCTGAGGCGCGGCAGCAGGTTGAAGCTCTGGAACACGAAACCGATCTGCTGATTGCGGATCGCCGCCAGCTCGTCGGGGCTGGCGCTGAAAATATCGTGGCCGGCGAAGTGGTATTGGCCGCAGTTGGGCAAATCCAGCAGGCCGAGGATATTGAGCAGGGTACTTTTGCCGGAGCCGGAGGCGCCGAGAATGCCGCAACTGTCGCCGCTGGCGATGGACAGGCACACATCATTGAGGATGTTCAGTTCCTGGCCGGCAAGCTGATAGCGTTTGCCGATGCCTTGCAGGGAGATCAAGCCTGGGTGCGCGGGGGTCTCTGTCATCATGACTACGCCTGCAGTCTCGACGGTGCCGCTTGCGCCCGGTAAATCCTTGTAACAAGTTCGGGAGCTGCCTGGTACGCGTCACGGACTGGTTTTATTTCTTGTTTTTAAAATATTGTTTGAATAGTAACCGCGTTCCATGCGCTTCGCCAGCCATGGATGTAGAGCGGTTTTACCCTTTGAAACGATTTTATCGCGCGTGCGTTCGAGCGACTCGCGATCCTCCCGGCGAGTCGCAGAAGTCCCGGTTATACAGGCTTTTAGATGGATAGCGCAGTGTCAGTACTTGCTTTCGAAGGGCCGCCCCGGTATAAAAAATCAAATTATTTTTTAAAACAATATTTCCCCCGTGGAACTCCTATGGTCGCGAAGAAACTCAGCGCTCCAAACGTTACCAAGACTCGACTGCTGGATGCGACAGAGGCTCTCTTCATCAAGTACGGCTACGACGCCGTTCTGCTCCGGCAGATTACCGAGCGCGCCCAGGTGAACCTGGCCGCCGTGAACTATCACTTCGGGGACAAGGATTCCCTGATGAAAACCCTGCTGATGCAGCGCCTGGAGCCGCTTAACGAGCAGCGCCTGGAACTGCTCGCGCGCTGTGAAGCCGAATCCGACGGGCCCCTCGATTGCGATACCTTGCTTGGCGTGTTGTTCGCCCCGGCCATGGGCCTGGAGCGCAGTGACCCGGCCAGCGGGGAAGGGCGCTCATTCATTCGCTTCCTGGGTCGGGTTTACAGCGACACCTCGCCGTTTATCCAGGAATACCTCAAGGTTCATTACCAGCCGGTTTTTCAGCGTTTTTTCGAAGCGTTTGCGCTGGCCTTGCCGGACCTGCCCCGCAATGAGCTTGGCGTGCGCCTGCAATTTGCCCTCAAGGCGATTTCCGGGGTGATGGCGGGGACGGAACTGCGCCTGCTGATGAACTCCATGAGCCTGGGCCGCCCGGCCACGGACGCCGAGGTAATGGCCAAGTTGATCACCCTGGTGTCGGCCGCGATTCGTGTGCCGCAGCAAAGCGCTGAGGCTGAAACCGCGTTGGCGAAGGTGCTGGATACCCAGCGCGCCATTCGTGAACAAGCGGTTGCGCCCGCGACCAAGGCAGCGCGATAAGCCTTTATTCAGGGCAAAAAAAAGCCCGCTGGGGCGGCGGGCTTGATGTGCAACGTTTGTAACGGATGAGGCTTCACCCTACGTCTGCGGATGTGAATAAATCGTGAAAAAAATGTAAGAAAATGGGTGGGTAACAACAGATTGTCGATCCTGTTGTTGCCTGTCGGATTTTTCCTGCAAGCCTACCATTCGTCGCCACTGTCAGTTCTGACAGTAGATTCGATGAGTGCCCCAAGCGCCTCATTCACCTTGCCCGTCGCGCCGTTTCAGCGCGCTAAACCAGCAAGGTATGGCCATGACCACTCCCACTGAAGAACTGTCTCCACCCCCTTATTCGGTCTACCCTGCTGTCCGATTGGCTGAGGCGCTTTACCCGGAAACCGCGACCTGGGGTCTGGGCCAGCGCGAAACCGACCCCTACGCGCTCTTTACCTTCGAGAACTGGTACGCGGCCACCGTCAACGATCTTTACGCGATCTACTGGCGCGATTCGAGTATTGCGGTGGCCTCGGCTGTCGTCACCAAGGTGGCTGATCGCTACAACCTGGCCATCCCCAAGACCAAGATTCCGGAAGGTGAATTCCCGGTGTTCGGCCAGGTCACGCGCGCTGCCAGCGGTCAATTGGTGCGCTCCCTTCCTGAAACCTACCTGGTCAAAACCAAGCGTCCCGGAGGCCTCACGTTCTGGGCTGCGGAGCAATTCCACAGAGGCTTGATCCTGTCGGTTGAGGGGTTCCCGGCGGGTTCGATCCTTAATCCCGGCAACATTACCGGCGGGTTGTGGTGCCTGATTACCAAGTACGAAAACATCCGCAAGAACGACACCATCACCGTCGCCTACGGCGCCACCACCATCGACCATGTTGTCAGCCCCGACGAGGCTGCCGGGCCGGGGCCGATCCGGGTTTTTATCAGCCCGTCGGTTATCCAGGCGGGCAACCTGTACGGCGCGGTAGGCGTGCAGTTTATGGTGCGCGATGTGGTGAACAACACCTCCGGCGAGAAGTACGCCTATTCCCGGCCCTACATCCTCAACAGTGAACTGGACCCCAACCTGCTGGACCCGCCGATCTTCACGGTCAACGACGTCGAAGCCTCCGTCGTTGATCTGGATCTGTCCAGCGCGGCACATTTCGCGGCGCTGGTCACCTTGCCGCGCAAGACGCCGACGCCGAGCCCGAGCAACCGTGTGGTGCTCATATTGGTGATTACCCAGGTTACCGAGTACGGCGAGTCAACCCGAACAATTCGCTTGCCGGCGGTGACCGACAGAAACCTGCGGGGCGAGAGCATTCCCATCGGCAACGGCGTATTCAGCTCGTTGATGGAGGCCAAGATCAGCCTGAGCTTTGAGTGGCAAACCGCTGGGGGAGTGGTGCTCAATCGCTCGGGCACCAGTGTGGTTCAAGTGGTCGGTACGCCAGCGTTGCGGCTGCTGGCGCCGGCTTTCGATAACAAAACGGGGCCCCAGATTGTCCTCGCCAGCAACTATCCGAGTGGCGCCGTTGTGGCCGTGGCGTATCAGGGCATGACTGAAGCGCAGATCATCAGGCTCAAATGGACCTTTGCCGATGGCACTGTCGCCAGTATTCCTGTGCAGGCCGGGGTCAGCAGCGGCCTGGTGCTGTTTTCCATCAGCGCCCAAATCCTCGCGCAAAGCCCAGGCCAGCTCATCAAGCTGTCTTATGAGGTGACGACGGGGACCAAGACACAATCTTCGGCTATTCAGGAGCTGACGTTTCAAGCCCAGGGCGGCGGGTTGACCGAAACTGTGGATGTCGGGATGGCTCCCCACGGGATCAGTATCACCAGCGATGGGCTGCGGGCTTTTGTAGCCTGTCAGTTTAGCCATTCGGTTTCAGTGATTGATATCAAGGCGCGTAAAGTCATTTACACCCTCTTTAATGTGAACTCGGCGTTCCTGTCGGTGCTCAGTCCAGACAACCGGCGTCTGTATGTGGGCAATTTTGATGGGTCAAGTTACACCGTCATTGATACCTCCACGTACAGGATCCTTTCGACGGTTCAGATCGCGGGTGGCAACGACCTTTCGGGGCTCGCCATTACGGCGGATGGCTCGCGATTGTTTGTTGCCTGCACTCGAAATTCCTTCGTGTCCGTCCATGATGCCGCCTCGGGCGCCGTTCTGGGTCGGGTCTCCGTTGGGGTGAACCCGTTCGGCGTGGCGGTCAATCCGGAACAAACACAGGTGCTCGTCGCTTCAGCCTCGGTGTTGGATATCATCAGCGCCGGTACCCGCAATGCGCTCGTGGCGAGAATCAGCGGTACCAATCGGCCCGTGCAAATTGCTTTCAGTGCGGGCACGCCGGCGCGCTACGCCTATGTCAGTGACGTTGATGGCGTCCTGGTTGTGGACCTTATGAGTAACGTCATCATCCAGAAAATCACGGGTATCAATTGGGCGTGGGGCATCACGCGAAACCCGAATGCTCCGGAACTCTGGGTGGGCGGCGTGGGCCCTGGCGGCATTGGGTCCAATCGCGATTCGGTGTACATCATCAACACCAACACAAACCAGGTTACTAAACGCCTCACCGGGTTCAGCAACGCTGCAAACATAGCCTTCTCGCCCGCCGCCGGCGTAGCACTGGTCGTCAATAATGGCTCGGACAGTGTGAGTTTCGTCCCGGTTTAAAGTCTTTGGTGCCTCACGTAACACGCACAGGACGTGCATGGGACAGCACTGCGTCAACGCAGGCTGTCCCTTTTTCGTTAACGCTTGCAACGACTTGCCGGCCTGGCGGCTCCCTGACGCCGTAAAACGGTCTCTACCATTTTTCGCTACTGTCAGTTCTGACAGTAGATTCGATGACTGTCCCAAGCGCTTCATCGACCTTGCCCGTCGCGCCATTTGCGCGCGCCCCAACCCAGCAAGGTGATGGCCATGACCACCCCCACTGAAGAACTCTCACCGCCGCCGTATTCGGTCTATCCGTCTGTTTCACTGGCTGAGGCCCTGTACCCGGAAACCGCGAAGTGGGGGCTGGGTCAGCGCGAAACCGACCCAAATGCGCTCTTTACCTTCGAGAACTGGTACGCGGCCACGGTCAACGATCTTTACGCGATCTACTGGCGGGACTCGAGCATTGCGGTGGCCTCGGCCATCGTCACCAAAGTGACTGATCGCTACAACCTGTCCATCCCCAAGACCAAAATTCCGGAAGGCGAATTCCCGGTGTTCGGCCAAGTCAAGCGCGCTGCCAGCGGGCAATTGGTGCGCTCCCTTCCTGAAACCTACCTGGTCAAAACCAAGCGTCCCGGTGGCCTCACGTTCTGGGCATCCGAACAATTCCACAGAGGCTTGATCCTGTCGGTTGAGGGGGTCCCGGCGGGTGCGATCCTTAATCCGACCAATATCACAAGCGGGCTGTGGTGCCTGATTACCAAGTACGAAAACATCCGCAAGAACGACACCATCACCGTCGCCTACGGCGCTACGACCATTGACCATGTGGTCAGCCCCGACGAGGCTGCCGGGCCGGGGCCGATCAGGGTTTTCATCAGCCCTTCGGTTATCCAGGCGGGCAACCCGTACGGCCCGGTGGGTGTGCAATTTATGGTGCGCGATGTGGTGAACAACACCTCCGGCGAGAAGTACGCCTATTCCCGACCCTACATCCTCAACAGCGAACTGGACCCCAGCCTGCTTGATCCGCCGATCTTCACGGTCAACGATGTCGAAGCCTCCGTCGTCGATCTGGACCAGTTCAGCGCGGCACGATTTGCGGCGCTGGTCGCGTTGCCGCGCAAGACGCCGACACCGAGCCCGAGCAACCGCGTTGTGCTCACAGTGGTGATCACCCAGGTGACCGAGTATGGCGAGTCAACCCGTACGCTTCGTTTGCCGGCGGTCACCGACAGAAACCTGCGAGGGGAGACCATTCCTATCGGCAACGACGTGCTCAGCTCGCTGACGGATGCCACGGTCAGCCTGAGGTTTGAGTGGCAAACCGGCACGGGCTCGCCACTGGGACGGTCGGGCACCACTGTGGTCAGGGTGGTAGGCACACCGACTCCCGATGTGTTGCCCTACCCAACACTCAACGGCGCTTCAAACACTGCGCAAGCGACGACAGTTGACCCGTTGGCCATTCAATACAACACCGGTGTGACGGTTAAATACCCTGGCATGCTCGCCACGGACAGCATCACACTGAGTTGGATTTATCAGGATGGCAGTCAATATCAAACAACCCTGAGTGGTCATGCGAGTGGCACCGTAGTGTTCGATCTGACGGCAGCTCAAGTGCTGCATAACAGTGTCAATAGCCGGGTGCAGTTGCAGTATTCGATTCAACGGGCTGGAAGAACAGCTCAGTCAACCGTTCAAACCGTCACAGTCGGTGCAATTGCGCCAGCCCTGTTGCCGACACCCACAATTAATCATCAAGCCAATGGAACGGTCATCGACTTGAA
Source organism: Pseudomonas sp. 14P_5.3_Bac1 (assembly GCF_025466135.1). NCBI lineage: Bacteria > Pseudomonadati > Pseudomonadota > Gammaproteobacteria > Pseudomonadales > Pseudomonadaceae > Pseudomonas > Pseudomonas sp. 14P_5.3_Bac1. Next base: position 28,612 of record NZ_JANLOF010000074.1, read on the forward strand.
CAACTTCGCGGGCAATGCTCAGTTGTCGTTGAGTCAATGGCCGTTAAGTAAAGCAGGTCAGCGTGTCTGGATGACGTTGACGGGAGAGGGGCGATCGCAGGAGGTGCTGACGGATTATGTGGTCACGACTCACGATGCGATAAATGGCCTGGTGAATCAGGCAGTGCTGCGTAATGTTTTGACGGCGCTGCCGAGGAACTCCAGGTTTCAGATTGAGACTCGAGTGGCCTACGATGGCGGCACGGACAAATGGCGAGCCGTAGTGTTTCCAACAGCGGGCTACATAATTAACGATTCGTGGACGGACGCTGTATCCAACTTTCCGGGTGGAAGCTATGGGCCCTGGAGTACCGGTGCAGGTGCGGCGGGTGGTTACATGTCAGGCACAGGCTTTCAAGTCGTCACCGCACTCTGGCCGGCATCGAACGCGGGTGTCTTGTTCAATGCGGTGCGTAATTTCAATAGCGCTCACCGTTATCGGGTTGATGCAACTATTTATAATCAGTCGGGTTATAACGACCCGCTCCTGGCTATATTTGTGGCTGGGCAAACTCTTAAAGGCCCAGTCTCCATACCTCGGCAGCAATGGTATGTGCTGGATGCCGAGTTTGTCGGCAGTATGGGCGGTGCGGAAGTTGTGCTTTATAACTACCAGGCCAAAGGCGGCGGCAGTGGTGCGGAGGGTGGCAATGACTTTATCGTCAATTCGGTGCGCATCACCCGTCTGACCTGATCATCCGTCATGCTTGAGCGTGCGTCGGGACAGCGCTACTTAACCGTACGCTGTCCCTTTTGCATTCTCGTCAAATCTTCCAGTGACTCGCCGTCTTGGCCAATCGCTGGCGCATGGCATCCACATTCGCCGCCAGTTGCAACGTCAACAACCGATACCCGTCCAGCGCATTCTGTACCGGCGCTTCCAGTGCGTCGTCATCCGTTGTCTGCGTGGCAGGCCGTTCCAGCCGCTCGGTAAATCCCAGCTTCAATGCCCGCGCCATGCCCACTAACTGCACCCGAATCTGCCGGTGCTCCGCCTTCAACATCACCTGCATCCGCGCCATCGCCTGTTCATCGCGCGGGTCGGGCCGGGTATTGCCGAGAATCTCCAGGGTGCTGATGCACATGCGCAGATGCCGTTGGATCGCATCCAGTTCGGTCATGGAGATGCGCACTTCCTTGGACACCGACGGCATCAGCGAGCGCAACTGCAGCATTGCCGCATTCAAGCGGTTGAGCAGCTTCAAGTGTTCATCATCGGTGACCGACTGGCCGCTGATGATTCGGCTATAGATTTGCGCGCAGTCACGCAGCGCGCTGGCCAGGTTGTAGCGCCACGAGTACACCGCGTACAGCGGCAGGGCGAAGGAGAACGCCAGCGCCAAGACGATGCCGATCAGAATGTCGACGGTGCGCCACAAGCCGTCGGATATCGGATTATCCCCGTGCCCCGCCACGATAAACACCGTGATCGCCGACAACAGCGCGATGTAACCGCCCTTGCCGATGGCGTGATAGGAAAAGAACCCGCACACCACCGACATCAACAGATAAGTCAGCAGCGGCTGGCCGAAATAGGCCTGTTGCACCACCAGCAACAAGCCGACGCTGGCGCCGATCAAGGTGCCGTAAGCACGCTCCACAGCCTTTTTGCCGATATTGCCGTGGTGCTGCAAACCGCCGATCACGATCAGCATGGTCACCGAGGCCCACTCGCCGTGCGGCAGGTTGATGCCGGTGGTGAGCAAAATGGTGGCCAGCAAACCGATGGACACGCGCACGGCGTGAATCAGCTTGGCATGGCGATAGCGGCGGTAGGGGTCGAGCAAGGGGCGCAGCAGGCGCCGGGCGAACGCGGGCAAATGCAGGTTCATCGGTATAAACGTGGCCTCAGTAGTCAGTGCGAACGCGGTCTAAAGGGTGGGAGCGGGCTGGCTTGCGAGTGCGCAGTGTCAGTCGAAACATCGTTGACTGATCCAGCGCTTTCGCGAGCAAGCCCGCTCCCACATTATGAACTGCGCCATCGTTAGAAAATGTAGTCGGTGGTCAAGAAGCTTGAGTCACGGTTGCGCAGGATATCGCTGACCAGCGCCTTGTTGCTTTCCTGGAACTTGGTCGCCACCAGCGTGCGGATCGAGAACACGCGCAACGCGTCATGTACCGACAGCGTGCCCTCGGCCGAGTTCTTGCGGCCGTTGAACGGGAACGTGTCCGGGCCACGCTGGCACTGGGCGTTGATGTTGATACGGCCCACCTGGTTGGCAAACACATCTACCAGGCGCCCGACCTCCACGGCATTGGTGCCGAAGATACTCAGTTGTTGACCGAAGTCCGAATCCAGCACGTAGTCGATCACCGTGCCCAGGTTACGGTAAGGCACGATCGGCACCACTGGCCCGAACTGCTCCTCGTGGTACACGCGCATCTGCGGGTTCACCGGGTACAGCACCGCCGGGTAGAAGAACGAACCGCGGCTGGTTGCGCCATTGGCATTCACCACCTTGGCGCCATGCTGCGCCGCATCGGCCACCAGCGCGTTGAGGTAATCGACCTTGCCGACTTCCGGCAGCGGCGTCAGCGAGACGCCGTCTTCCCACGGCATGCCGGGTTTCAGCGTCGCCAGCTTGGTGTTGAATTTCTCGATAAAGCGCTCGACGACATCTTCGTGCACAAACAGGATTTTCAGCGCAGTGCAGCGCTGACCGTTGAACGACAGCGAGCCGGTAACGGCTTCGTTGACTGCATTGTCCAGGTCCACCTCGGGCAGCACGATGCCAGGGTTTTTCGCGTCCAGGCCCAAGGCTGCGCGCAGGCGGTGTGGTTTGGGGTGCAGCTTTTTCAAGTCGCTGGCGGCCTTGTTGGTGCCGATGAACGCGAAGATATCGATCTTGCCGCTGGCCATCAGCGCACTGACGGTTTCACGGCCACTGCCGTAGATCACGTTGATCACCCCGGCCGGAAAGCTGTCACGGAACGCCTCCAGCAGCGGGCGAATCAACAGCACGCCAAGCTTGGCCGGCTTGAACACCACGGTGTTGCCCATGATCAGCGCCGGGATCAGCGTGGTGAAGGTCTCGTTCAGCGGGTAGTTGTAAGGCCCCATGCACAGCGCCACGCCCAGCGGTACGCGGCGGATTTGCCCAAGCGTGTCCTGTTCCAGCTCGAAGCGGCTGCTGCGGCGGTCGAGTTCCTTGAGGGCGTTGATGGTGTCGGTGATGTAGTCGCAGGTGCGGTCGAATTCTTTCTGCGAGTCCTTGAGGTTCTTGCCGATCTCCCACATCAGCAGCTTGACCACCGCGTCACGCTGTTCGCGCATGCGCCGCAAAAAGGCTTCCACATGCTGGATGCGCTCGGCCACGCGCATCGTCGGCCATTCGCCCTGGCCTCGGTCATAGGCGCGCACGGCGGCGTCGAGGGCGGTCAGCGCGGTGTCGGCGTCCAGCAGTGGCGTGCTGCCGATATGCACGCGCTCATCGCCCAATTGCACCGGGCTCAGTACCTGGGCCAAAGGGCCGTTCCACACCTGCAACTGGCCGTCGACCAGGTAATCACGCTGTTCAATGGGCGCCGCCAGGCGAAATTGCTCGGGAATATCGGCGGCGGAGGTCGGAAACAGCTGGGCGAGCAGGTTACTGGTGGTCATGTCGCTACCCCTGGAATAGTTGCAAAACATGACTAGAGAGTCACCCATCCAAGGGCTGTGTGGCAAGCGCCAGACGCATTACAGCAGCGTCCCTGCCAGCGCCACGCCCAGCGCTGCGCCGATTTATCGCGCGGTGTTGAGGGTGCCGACGGCGAATCCGGCCTCAGCGCGATTGCGCCTGTGTCGGCGATAGCGCTCAAACCTCAAAGTCGCGAGGCTCAGGCGCTGCGCTTTGGCCGGTGCTGCTACAACCATTTGGCCGGGCCGTTGGGCGTGCAGTTGCTCAGCGCGTTGTGCGAAGCCGGTTGGTTGCGCCGCTCGAAAGATTCCCGCGCGGTAGGGGTCACGCCCAAGGGCTGGACGCAGTTGAAGGCGCAATTGGGTCTGGACCCCGCGTGATCTGGAAAAGCCTGAGCAAAAGCAGGCGTGCGGCGGTTAAACTACGCGGCTTTCTTGAAGGAGTTCACATGAGTCAGTACCAGCCGGGCATTCTTGCCGCACCGGTGCCCTTGCAGGCACGCCATCTGTTTTTTGCCGTGGATTGCCTGGCAGCCGTACCCGCCGCATTGGACGTGCTGGTGCAGTTGACGGATTCGGCCGCGGTGGTGGGTTTGGGTGAGCCGCTGGTGACTGCACTGGGCGCAACCATTGACGGCTTGCGCGCGTTCCCTGTCGTCAGTGGCCCGGGCGCGCATAACCCCTCCACTCAGCAGGCGCTGTGGGTGTGGCTGCATGGCGTGGATCGCGGTGAGCTGCTGTTGCGCAGCCGCAGTGTTGAAAAGGCCCTGGCGCCGGCCTTTCGCCTGGTGCAGATGACCGAAGGTTTCCGCTACAAGACCGGCTTCGATTTGACCGACTATGAAGACGGCACTGAAAACCCCCACGACGACGCCGCGGTCGAAGCCGCGATGACCGACAGCGGCGCCAGCTTTGCCGCGATCCAGCAGTGGCAGCACGACCTCGACGGTTTTGCCGCGTTGCCTGCGCAAGAGCGCGACCACATCATCGGCCGCCGCCATGGCGATAACGAAGAGCTGGACGACGCCCCCGAGTCCGCGCACACCAAACGCACTGCGCAGGAAAGTTTCACCCCGGAAGCCTTCGTGGTGCGCCGCTCGATGCCTTGGGCCGAGAACGGTCAGGCGGGGTTGATGTTTCTTGCGTTTGGACATTCCTTTGATGCGTTTGAAGCGCAACTGCGGCGCATGAGCGGGCTGGAAGACGGGATAGTGGATGGGCTGTATCGCATCAGTAAGCCGTTGACGGGCGGGTACTACTGGTGCCCACCGCTGAAGAACGGGCACCTGGACCTGAGTGCGATTAGCTGTACGCCGCAAGCCTAAGACTGTAGGCGCGGGCTCGTCGTGGCAAGCAAGCCTGTTGCGGCGAGCGGGCTTGCAGTGGCGAGCGGGCTTGCCCCGCGTTGGGCTGCGCAGCGGCCCCAAAACCGGCTACGCGGTTTGCCTGAAAGAATGCGGTGTTTGTAGGAGGGGCCGCTTCGCGCCCCAGCGCGGGGCAAGCCCGCTCGCCACAACAAGCCAGCTTGCCACACTAACGCTGGTGCGACACCTGTCGGTCAGCTGTTGTGCATACCCAACGCGGTTTCGAATTTCTTCTGCGAGCCGTCTGTGCCCGGGGTGTCAACAGGGTCACGACTACTTGGGATCGCTGGCATAAATGATCACCTGGAAGTTCTTTCATATATCAGGGCCTGCGCACTAATGATTTCGGCTATTAGTGCAACTGTACTAATTCGGCGCAGGCAATTAGTTGCCCGCGGGCATTAAGGCCACTCGCGCCGAGCTATCAAACGCGATGATCAAGTCGCTTTTGTTACAAATGGAAGTATCCGCAAAGTTGGGCAAAAGGCTATTAGAGAAAAATGTGAAGTAGTCGCGAAATTAGCGCTGAGAACGTCCCGGATCGAACACTCAACCAGGGGTTGAAAGTTCGCAAACTGTTCAAGTGATGCCGCCAGAGGCCCGTAAACACTGGGTCTTTTGCGTGTATGGATTTTTTTAAAAAAGTTCAACGGCCTCAGCTGCATGAGTTTTTCTCACTGCCAGGTTGAGCCAAACCTTTTACACCCTGTAAGCGAAACGTTTCACAAGCTTTCACAGCGAAGGCGTTTTGATCGTGAGTAGTATGGGGCCCATGCAAACCAACGACGGTTCGAAGGCTCACTGTCTGACGTTTTGGGCATTCACCGGTTTGCATACTTTCAGCTTGCTGTTGCGCAACTGAATAACTTCCCTATCGATGCAAGGAGATGAACATGGCTGATGTCCCACCAGTAAAAGCCGGCGGCGCCGACGACGCTATCGCGAAGATGGAAGCGACCTTCAACATGGCTATCGAGAAGTCGGCCAAGATCACTGAAATCAGTACCGCGAAAAAAGCGGAACTCGACGCCACCAAACAGCGTCCGCAGAACTGATTCGCCAAAACGGGCGGCGCCGGCGCTGCCCGTTTACCTGCTGAGTGTTTTCACCTTCTGATTGTTGACCCCGTTGCACATGCTCAAGGGGGCAAACCCGAACATGACAGCCTTGATTTCCTTGGGTCCGGTCGCTGGTATTGGCGCACCGACCCTGACTGTGACCAGCGGTTTGCATCAGGGCAGTTCCCTGGTGCTCGACCAGCCTGTCTACACCCTCGGCGCGGACCTCGCGGCCGATCTGGTACTCAGCGATCCCGGCATCGCCGGCCTGCACCTGCGCCTGCGGTTCGAGGGCGGCCAGGTGGCAGTCGAAGCGTTGGGCGGCGATGTGGTGCTTGGCAAAAATGTCCGTATTCCCCACGGCAGCGGCCATCGCGCGCGACTGCCGTTGCAGCTGCGTATCGGCGCGGCAGGTGTCAGCCTGGCCTCGCCTGAGGGGGTGGAAAAACCTTCGGACGCCACACGCACATTTACGCCCTGGATTGTCGCGATCGTCCTGCTGTTTTTATGTGCGGGGGCGCTGGCGGTGCGCAACGACACGCCGCTCACCCAGGCCGCGGTCGCGGCGCAGGTGCCTGCGCTGAAAAAACCGTCGCGTGAACACGCCAAAACCTGGCTGGAGCAGCAACTCCAGGCTGCCCACCTGGATGCAATAAAGGTCACTGACGCCAACGGCCAGCTCAGTGCCGTCGGCAGCTTCGAACAGTCGCAAAAATCTCAATGGCTGGCCCTGCAACAGGCCTTCGATGAGCGTTACGGCCAACAGATCGTCCTCAACCCTCGCGTCAGCGTACGCGCCGACGCCGCACGCCCGCGTGTGCGCTTCCAGGCCGTGTGGTTCGGTACCAACCCCTACGTGATCAACGACAGCGGCAAACGCCTGTACCCCGGCGCGGCCCTGGCGGACAACTGGGTGCTGGAGCGCATCGAGAACAACCAAGTGATCCTCGCCCGTGGCGAAGAGCGCTTCACCTTCACCTTATGAGTCGCCCCATGGAACGCACCCAACCCACCCGTGGGAGCTGGCTTGCCCGCGAAAGCTATCTGTCAGGCGCTAGAGATCCTGGGTCGGAGTGCCTATTCAGCCATGAGCGCTGTTCGCAGGCCCCCGCATGAAAGTCGAACCCCGCCCGCTCATCCCCAGCGACGCACGCAGCGCCCCCGTCGAAGCCGTTCGCCCGGTCAACTCGCGCCAGGCCACTGCGTTCGAAGCGGTGCTCAACACCCGCAAGACCCAAACCCGCCGCTCGCTGCGCAGTGACCTCGAAGCACTCACCAGCGCCGCGGGCGTTGACTCCTTGCTGTTCGGCAGCGCCCGCTCCCTGGAGCTGCTGGAACACGTGATGGAACACATCCTGCCGTCCCTCGATGCCGAGACGGACATCAAGGAGCTGGCCCATGACCTGATCAGCGAAGAGATCGAGATGCGTCGCACCCTCGAACAGCAACGCTCGGAGGTACATGCCTGATGGCCCGCGATAACGACGACGCCGTGCAATTGCTCAAAGGCATTGGCGAGCTGTACCGGCGCAACGGCCAGTCCCAGCGCGCGCTGGTGATGCTGCTGATCGCCGTCAGCGTCGCGCCACAAGACGGCGTGTTGCTGCGCTCGCTGGTGCTCGCGTTCACCGACAGCGGCGACGCCGGCCGTGCCCTGGGCGCCCTCGATCGTCTGGTGGCGCTGGAAGGCGAGTCCGCCAGCCTGTTGCTGCTGCGCGCCCGCGCGCTGTGGTACGGCGAGCGCAAGGACGAAGCGCGCCAGTGCTTCAAACGCTACCTGGCTGCGCGCAGGGCCGGCGCATGAGTGCCCTCAACCGCCTGAACAACCTGGCGCGCATGGCGGCGCAGCGCACCGACGTGATCATCGTCGCCTTCATGCTGATGGCGATTGTGATGATGATCATCCCGCTGCCCACCTACCTGGTGGACATGCTGATCGGCCTCAACATTGCCCTGAGCATCCTGATCCTGATCGTTGCGTTCTACATCGGCCATTCCGTGGAATTCTCCGCGCTGCCGCCGCTGATTCTGCTCAGCACCCTGTTTCGCTTGTCGTTGTCGATCACCACCACCCGCTTGATCCTGCTGCACGGCGACGCCGGCCATATCGTCAAGGCCTTCGGTGACTTTGTGATCGCCGGCCAGGTCGTGGTCGGCATGGTGGTGTTTTTGATCATCACCGTGGCGCAGTTTGTGGTGATCACCAAAGGCGCCGAACGCGTCGCGGAAGTGGCCGCGCGCTTCACCCTGGACGCGATGCCCGGCAAGCAGATGAGCATCGACAATGACCTGCGCAATGGCGACATCGACCAGGCCGAAGCGCGTCGTCGGCGTTCGCGCCTGGAGCGCGAAAGCCAGATGTTCGGCGCGATGGACGGCGCGATGAAATTCGTCAAAGGCGACGCCATCGCCGGCCTGGTGATTCTGGCGGTCAACCTGCTCGGCGGCATGCTGATCGGCATGATCGAACGCGACATGCCGTTCGGTGTAGCGGTGCACACCTACTCGCTGCTGACCGTGGGTGACGGCCTGATCGCACAGATCCCGGCGCTGCTGATTTCGGTGGCGGCGGGCACGGTGGTCACGCGGGTCAACAGCGACGGTGAAGCCGGCGACCTGGGCAGCGAGATCATCAAGCAGCTGGGCGCCAGCTACCGGGCACTGGGCCTGACGGCATTGATCATGATCGGTGTGGGCCTGTTGCCCGGTTTTCCGACCTGGGTATTCCTCGGCTTGTCCGCAGCCTTTGGCGGCGCAGCGTTCGTGATGTACCGTCGGCACACCCGCCAGCCCCAGGGCGAGCTGGAAGCCTTGGCCGAAACCCCGGAGCCGGTGGTCGAGGCGCAGGCCGAACTGGATGACAACCTGCTGCCCGATACTCGCGTGCTGCTCACCCTGGGCAGCGGCGTGTCCCAGAGCGCGCCGCGCCAGTTGCTGCGCCAGCGTGTCGAAGCGCTGTGTCACGACATCCGTACTGACCTGGGCGTGGATGTGCCGGTGCCGGGCATCTATATGGAGGCCAAGGCCACGCCGGGCAGTTTCCGCGTGTCGCTGGAAGGCGTGCCGGTGAGCGAAGGCGAACTGCCGATCAATGGCTTGCTTGTGCAGGACGACCCGGTGCACGTGCAACTGCTGGACATCGCCACCGTGCAAGCCGACTCGCCGCTCAACGGCCGCAATGCCCACTGGGTCGAGCGCCAGCATGAAGAGACCCTGCGCAACGCCGGCATCGGTTTCCTGCTGCCCGCCGAAGTCTTGCGCGGCGTGCTGGAACGCAGCCTGCGCCGCTATGCCGCCGACTTCCTCGGCATCCAGGAAACCCGCCTGCTGCTCGAGCGCACCGAAGCCACGTACGGCGAACTGGTCAAGGAAGCCTTGCGCCTGGTCCCCTTGCAGCGCGTTGCCGAGACCTTGCGCCTGTTGGTCGGCGAAGGCGTATCGATCCGCAATCAGCGCGCCTTGCTCGAAGCCATGGTGGAGTGGGGCGCCCGCGAGACCGATGCCGGGCGGCTGGCCGAACATTTGCGCGCGGCATTGGCGCGCCAGATCAGCCATCAGTACGCCGACCGTAACCGGGTAATCGGTGCACTGGTGCTGGCGCCGGGCCTGGAAGACCAGTTGCGCGCGTCCCTGCGTCGCCAGGAGCCGCAGCGCGAATTGATCCCCGAAGACGTCAGCCGCGCCTTGCTCGCGCAACTGCGCCAGGCCTGTGAAAACACCCGCGAGGTCAACAGCGCGGTATTGCTGGTGCACCCGGAGCTGCGGCGCAGCCTGCGCCGTCTGGTGTTGCGCGGTGAACTGGAATTGGCGGTGCTGTCGTTCCGCGAGCTGGCCACCGAGTACAACCTGCAAGCGCTGGTCACCATCAGCCTCACCGATATTTCCAACCGCCGCGCGCCTGCCGCGGCTTCCGTCACCTCCCTGGCGTCTGCCTCATGATGCGTTTTTGTATGTTGTTGCTGGCTCTGGTCACCACTGCAAGTCAGGCTCAGGACATTGCCAACGGGGCCTCAGGTTCGATCAACCTGGCGTCCGGTGAAGGGCGCATTCTGCATTTTGTGGCGCCGGTGGATTCGGTACTGGTCGCCGAGCCGAATGTGGCCGACCTGCAGGTGGTGTCGCCGGGCACGATTTATATTTTCGGCAAGACGCCAGGCACTACCAGCCTGATCGCCCTTGGTAATGATGGCAAACAACTGGCCGGCCTGACCTTGTCGGTCAGCAGCGGTACGGCCGCGGTGACCACGCCGATGCAGGCCTTGCACCCCGGCAATGGCGCGCAGATCAGCGGCGCCGGCAACCGCCTGATCGCCAAGGGCACCGTCGGTTCGGTGGCCGAAGCGACGGACCTTAACGCGCTGCTCAACCCGCAGGGCCAGGGCTTCCAGAGCGCAATCAACACCACCGAATACGCAGGCGCGGCCCAGGTGAACCTGCGCGTACGGTTTGCCGAAGTCTCGCGCTCCGAATTGCTGCACTACGGCGTGAACTGGAACGCGATGTTCAGCAACGGCACCTTCTCCTTCGGGCTGATCACCGGCGGCGGCCTGGCAGCGGCAACGGCCGGTGGCCTGGCAACGGCAGGCACCGGCTCGGGCAATGTGAACATCGACGGCATGCTCGACGCGCTGCAGGCCAACGGCATTTTGCAGATATTGGCCGAGCCGAATATCACCGCCATGACCGGCCAGACCGCCAGCTTCCTCGCCGGTGGCGAAGTGGCGATCCCGGTGCCGGTCAACCGTGACTTGGTGGGCATCGAATACAAGTCGTTTGGCGTGTCGCTGCTGTTCAACCCGACGCTGTTGCCCAACGGTCGCATCGCCCTGCAAGTGCGCCCGGAAGTCAGCAGCGTGGTCAGCGGCGGTACGGTCGATTTCGGCAATTTCCATGTGCCGTCCTTCAGCGTGCGCCGCGCGGACACGCGGGTGGAAGTCGGCAGCGGGCAGACCTTCGCGATTGCCGGGCTGTTCCAGCGTGAGAGCAGCCAGGACATCGAGAAGCTGCCGCTGCTTGGCGACTTGCCGATCCTGGGCAACCTGTTTCGCTCCAAGCGTTTCCAGCGCAATGAAACCGAGCTGGTGATCCTGATTACCCCGTACCTGGTCGAGCCGGTGCGCAGTCGCACGCTCGCCACGCCGCTGGACGCACAACCGGCGACCGCCGCAGCCAGCGGCCCGCGCAGCGGCGGCGCGTTCGGTTTTTACATGAATTGATGAGGGGGCCTGCGATGACTGCTTTGCGTGTGTTGATGCTCTTGCCCCTGGCGCTGATGGGCTGCCAGACCCACTTGGCGCCGGTGTACTACGCGCCGGAGTTTCGCGCGGATGGCTTGCCGAGCCAGTGCCAGCAGCCAGCGGCCAAGGACGCAATCGGGCTGGACGAAGACTTCAAACCGACGCTGCCGCTGGGCTGCGCGAATAATTTGAATTTGATGCAGATGGTTGAGCGCAGACAGGACCTGACCCAAGGCCGCACCACCGGCCCGGTGATGGCCGCCCCCGTTGGCCGCGCCGCGCAGGTCTACATCGAAGGCTTCGACCGCGAGCAGCTGCAACGTCGCAAAGATCAACAAGAAGCCAAAGCCGGCGCCACCGGAGGCCAACAATGACTGTTGAGGGCCACGTTTCCTGTGTTCTGACGAAGTCCTGTGGCGAGCGAGCTTGTTGTGGCGAGCGGGCTTGCCCCGCGTTGGGCTGCGAAGCAGCCCCAAAACCAGGCCCTGAGTGCTATCTGAAAGAACGCGGCGAGACTGCAAGGGGCCGCTTCGCAGCCCAACGCGGGGCAAGCCCGCTCGCCACAACAAGCCCACTTGCCACAGGAAGCCCGTTCACCTCAACCAGCCCTTTCACCACAACACCCTTAATCACCACGGGCTCAACGCGGGTCCACCAACCCCAATTCCTTGGCCTGCGCCACCGGATCACTGATCGCCTTGATCCGCTTGGCCTCCACCACCAATCGCGCACGTTCTGCGGCAGGGATGTCATCAAGGGGAAGGCTTGCAACCCGCTGCTCATACCCGGCCAACACCATCACCAACAGCTCGTTGCGCTGATGCCGTGGCAATGCGCGCGGCGATTGGGTGACGGGCGCAATGGTATCCAGCGCCTGTTGCGGCTGCCCGCCCAGCGCATAAGCCAGCGCCAGGTTGCAACGGCTGTCGAGGTCGTCGGGCTGCAGGCTCAGGCTTTTGGCGAAGGCGGTTTGTGCGGCACTGGCCTGGCCATTCAGCACGTGGGCAATGCCCAGGCGGGTGTAGGCCACCGGCAGGTGATTGATCTCGGCAGCCTGCCCCAACGCCGTGACGGCGCGTTGGGTCTTGCCCAATTGCAACTGCGCAGTGCCAAGGCCGAGCAGGGCGTCGGCGTTGTGGGCATCGAACCCCAGCGCCTGCTGGAAGGCGCGTTCGGCGCCCAGCGCGTCCTTGGCGTCGAGCCGGGCCTGGCCGAGCTTGAGCCACAACTCAATGCCGGCACCCGGTTGCTGGGTGGCGCGCTCGTACAACGCAGCCGCGCTGCTGTAGTCGCCGCGCTTGCTCAGGTCGTTGGCCAGTTGAAGGGATTTGTCGGTATCGGTCGCAGGTTTGCTGGAGCAGGCAGCCAGCAGCAAGGTGCTGGCGAGCAGAAATTTGTGGGTCATCGTCACAACTCGTCGGGCGAAGGCGCAGGCCATGTAAGCATATTTTTGATGGCGCTCCTATGCCTGTTCGGTGCGGGTTTTGCCAACGCGGCCGAGGAGCCCGCGTGGTTCTCGCAGCCCTACGCCTACGTGCTGGTCGATCAGGACGTTCGCAGCGCGTTGGAAGAATTCGGCCACAACCTCGACGTGCCGCTGGTGCTCTCCGACAAGGTGCGCGGCAAGGCGCGCAGCACCATCCGCGCAGCCACCGCCGGTGAGTTCCTGCAGACCTTGTGCAGCACCAACGGCCTGACCTGGTACTTCGACGGCAACCTGTTGTACCTCAATGCCAGCGATGAAATCAGCACCAAGCTGTTCAAGGCCAGCGCCCTGAACCTGGACCAGTTGCAGGCCTACCTGAACACCCTCGACGTGTTCGGCCAGCAACTCTCCATGCGCAACGGCCCCGAGGGCGATGAAGTGTTTGTTTCCGGCCCGCCGCCGTACCTGGCGCTGGTGCAACAGCATGTCGACCACCTGCAACCCACGGTCGTGGCCGCCCCGGTGGCGCGCGAGCGCGGGGTGCGGGTGTTCCGTGGCGCGCAAGTCAGTACTGAAACCCCAACCCAGTAAAGGAGCAGCACCATGTCCGTAACGGCCGTAGACAGCAACCTCGCCCCCGGTGGCGCCAGCCCTGAAGCCAAGTTCAACGCCGCGGTGGGTAACGCCAAGGCCGCCGACAAACCGTCGGAGACCAGCGACGCCGAATTCAACGATGCGTTGATCACCCAGGCCGTCACCATCGGCGGTCAGTTCATCATCATGCCGAAGATGCAGGAACTGCTGAACGACGCCATGTCCGATGACGACGAAGAGTAGGGAGCCCCTATGACTATCAGTCTCGCCGCCGGCGCCACGGCCTTGCCGCCGTCCGCCGGTGCGGGGCCCGCCGGGGCCTCGCAGAACCTGTTCGAGCACATGGCCAATACCGCCAAGGGCATGCCCGAAGGCGCCAGCCCGCACCAGATCGGCTCGGGCCTGATGGAGCGCATGAACAGTTTCATCGACCGTACGCGCGCGTTTTCCGAACGCGCCGACGTGCTCACCAATAACCCGTCGGCGCCGCCGCCGGCCTCGGTGGACATCCGCACGGCAAGTGCTTCGCCGCAGGGCGAGCCGGGCAAAAAAGTCGGCGAGCAACAGGTCGACCAGATCGTGCACTCCCTGGGCAAGATGTTCGATTACTCCATCGAAACCCAGATGGTGGTGCGCGGTGCGACGCAGATTTCCGGGTCCGCCAACACGTTGCTCAAGGGTCAATAACGCCATGCCTAGCCCAAACCGCGCGCTGCGCCTGCTGCTGATCGGCCTGCTCGCCAGCCTCTTGCAGGCGTGCAACACCGACCTCTATACCAACCTCAGCGAGCGCGATGCCAACGCCATGGTCGCGGTGCTGCTGCGCGGTGGCATCCCGGCGGAGCGCAAGACCCAGGACAACGGCCAGCTCAAAGTGGTGGTGGACGAGGAGCGCTTTGCCGAGGCCATGACGCTGCTCGACAACGCCGGCCTGCCGCAACAGAGCTTTTCCAACATGGGCGAGGTGTTCAAGGGCAATGGCCTGGTGTCGTCGCCGGTGCAGGAACGCGCGCAGATGATCTATGCGCTGAGCGAAGAACTGTCGCACTCGGTGTCGCAGATCGACGGCATCGTCGCCGCCCGCGTGCACGTGGTGTTGCCCGACAACGACTTGCTCAAGCGCGTGATTTCACCGTCGTCGGCCTCGGTGCTGGTGCGCTACGACCCGGGCACCGACATCAATACGCTGATCCCGCAGATCAAGACCCTGGTCGCCAACGGCATTTCCGGCCTGAGCTACGACGGCGTCTCGGTGACGGCGATCAAGGCCGCCGTCGCCATCAGCCAGAACCCGGCGCAACCGCGGTTGGCGCGCTTCATGGGGCTGTGGCTGCTGGAAGACAACTTGGCGCAGGCACGCGTGATGTTTGGCGGCTTGCTGCTGATTGCCCTCGGCGCGCTTGGGGTATTGGCTCGCCAACACTGGGCGCGGCGTCAGTCCCAGGCGATGTATGTGCTCAAGGAGGGTGAATGAGCCTGGTTGAACGCTGGCAGGGGCTGCTCGCCGAGCCGCTGCAGTTTGTGCGCGGACCGAGCCTGGGCGCCTGTTTCGCCGATGAGTTGCCCGATGAAGTGCTGCAGGCCCTGCAAGGCCAGGCGCGTTTTCGTCAGCGCCTGGAGCAGTTGCTGGTCAACCATTATCAGTTGGCGCCAATTGCGCACCTGGTGACGCCGTCCGCCGCCGACCTGGCGGTGTTGCTGTTGTCACCCGCGCAGTTTTCACGCCTGCCACGGTTGTGCGGTGCCATCTGGCATGCCTCGACCCTGAGCCGCGAGATCCGCCGTGAGGTGGTCAACGAATTGCGCGAGGGACTCGGTGCCGAGGTGTTCAGCCAGGCGTTGGCGCAGCGCCAACTTGGCGGCGCCGCAGACCTGCTGCGCGAGCCATCGGAGCTGATTGAGGCCATCGACCGCGACGGCCAAGGCTGTGTTGCCGCCTGGCTGCAGGCCCAGCACGCCGACTTGCAGGGCTGGCTGCGCCTGCGTTTCACCTTCCCCCAGGGCCACAGCGCACGCTTGCCCCGCGACCTGGAAATCGTTCAGGCCGCTGCTGCGAGCCTTGCGGCCGAGGACAACGCCCATGAGTGAATTACCGAGCCGGCCCACTGCGCGCATCCTGCGTGCTGAAGAAGCAGCGCTGTGGACCGATGGATTTGCCTTTCTGCAAGCCGCCAAGGAACAGGCCGAACAGATCAAGGCCGACAGCGACCAGTGGCTGCACGCCGCCCGCGCCGAGGGTTTTGAAAGCGCGCGCCAGGCAGGCGCCGAACAAGTCGCGCAGTTGCTGGTGCAGACCCAATCCCAGGTGCAGCACTACTTGAGCAGCCTGGAAGCGTCGCTGGCCGACCTGGCCCTGGGTATTGTGCGCGAGGTGTTGGGTGAGCTGGACAACGCCGACCGCGTCGTGCGTTGCACCCGCCAGGCCCTGAGTGCATTTCGCCAGGACCAGGCACTGACCCTGTGGGTGCCGCCGACCGACGTCGAGGCCTTGCGCCAACGCCTCAAGCACGAAGGCCTGGCGATTGCCGTGGACGCCGACGAGCAGCTGAGCGCCGGTCAGGCGCGCCTCAACAGCCCAGCCGGGTCCGTCGAACTGGGCCTGGAAGCGCAGTTGCAAACCCTGCGCCGCAGCCTGCTGCCCTTTGCCGAAGAAGGTGTGGCATGAACCTGCAACAGTTGCTGCCGCGCCTGACTGAACGGTTGGCCCAGGCCCGCCCACGGCCGATGCACGGCACCGTGTTGAGCATTCGCGGTGTATTGCTGCGCGCCAGTGTGGCCGGTGCGAGCATCGGTGAACTGTGTCAACTGCGCGACCCCGGCAGTGGCCGCAGCTTGAGCGCTGAGGTGATCGGCTTTGATGGCGACGAGGCGATTCTGTCGCCGATCGGCTCCATGGAAGGCCTGTCGACCCGCACGCAAATCACGGCGACCGGCGAAACCCTGGGCGTTGCCGTGGGCGATGCGCAACTGGGCCGGGTGATCAGCCCCATGGGCGATTTTCTCGACGGCGATGGCGTCCCGCCGACCCTGGCCTTGCAGCGTTACCCCCTGCATGCCGAGCCGCCCGCGCCGTTTTCGCGGCAACTGATCGTGCGTTCGATGGCGCTGGGTATTCGCTCCATCGACGGCCTGCTGACCCTGGCCCAGGGCCAACGCATGGGGATTTTTGGTGAGCCGGGCGTGGGCAAGTCGTCGTTGCTCGCCAGCATCATCCGCAACAGCGAAGCCGATGTGATTGTGATCGGCCTGATCGGCGAGCGAGGCAGGGAAGTGCGCGAACTGCTCGACGTGCAACTCGACGCCCAGGCCCGCGCGCGCACCGTGGCAGTGGTTGCGACTTCGGATCGTCCGGCGGCCGAGCGCGTGCGTGCGGCGTTTGTCGCCACCACGCTGGCCGAGTACCACCGCGACCAGGGCCGCAATGTATTGCTGCTGATGGACAGCCTGACGCGCTTTGCCCGCGCCCAGCGCGAAATCGGCCTGGCCGTGGGCGAACCGCCCACCCGTCGCGGTTATCCGCCGTCGTTTTTCTCGGCCTTGCCGCGCCTGCTCGAACGCGCCGGCCCCGGCCCCACCGGCAGCATCACCGCGCTGTACACCGTGTTGACGGAAGGGGATGCGGCCAGTGACCCGGTGGCCGAAGAAGCCCGTTCGATCCTCGACGGGCATATCGCCCTCAGCGCGGAACTGGCCCAGCGCAATTACTTCCCGGCGGTGGATGTATTACGCAGCCGCAGCCGCTTGATGGAGCAGGTCGCTGGTGAAGAACACAAACGCCTGGCCATGCGCATACGTGAGCTGATGGCGCGTTACGGCGAAATCGAAATGCTCATCCGCGTCGGCGAGTACTCCGCCGGCAGCGACCCGCTGGCCGACGAAGCCATCAACCGCCATGCGGCCATCGAAGCATTCTTGCGCCAGAACGCCGGCGAGCCGAGCAGCCTGGACCAGACCCTGATCCGCATGCGTCAGGTGTTGGCATGAGATCAATGAACAACAGTGAACTTCAGACCCATGCAAAACCCTGTGGGAGCTGGGGTTGGGGGGGTTTTGGGTTTTTATTAACAAAACGGCCCCCTGCACCCCCCCCCA
>NZ_JANLOF010000090.1:0-45647 GCF_025466135.1 Pseudomonas sp. 14P_5.3_Bac1
CCCCCCCCCCCCCCCCCCCCCCCCCCCCCCCCCCCCGCTCCCACATTTTGATCTCATTTCAGCCGGAGACGGGTGTCAGACCAAACTGTCGTCAATCACCAACACCAATTTCCCGGAAATCTGATTGCTCGCCAACTCAGCGAACGCCGCCTCGGCATCCTTGATCGGGAAGGTCTTGGCCAGTTGCGGGCTCAGGCGTCCCTCGGCAAACAGCGGCCATACATGCTGGCTCAAGTCACTGAACAAGTCTGCCTTGAACTGATCGCTGCGGCTGCGCAGGGTCGAGCCGAGCAACTGAATGCGCTTGCCCAGCACCTGCGCCAGGTCGAGCTGCGCATCGCGCCCGCCCATCAAACCGATCAATACCCAACGGCCGTCCAGGGCCAGCAGCTTGAGGTCCAGCGCGGCGTAGTTGCCACCCACCGGGTCGAGGATCACATCGAACGGCCCGAAATCGCTTAGCCCTTCAATGCCGTCAGTACGTACCACGCCGCCCTGGACACCGAGTGCCTCGCAGTACGCCAGGCGCTGCGCCGAACCGACGCTGACCCAGCACGGGCTTCCAAACGCCTTGCACAGCTGGATCGCCGCCGAACCCACGCCACTGGCGCCAGCATGCAGCAAGACTTTTTCACCGGGCTTGAGGCCCGCCAGCTGGAACAGATTCAGCCACGCGGTGCTGTACACCTCAGGCAATGCCGCCGCTTCGGTCAGCGACAAGCCTTCCGGCACCGGCAGGACGTGGCGCGCATCCACCACCACTTCTTCGGCCATGCCGCCACCGGCGAGCAATGCGCAGACGCGGTCACCGACCTGCCAGGACGACCCCGGCCCGACCTCACTGATGACCCCGGAGCACTCAAGACCCAGCACGTGGCTGGCGCCAGGCGGCGGCGGATAGAGCCCGGCGCGCTGTAATAAATCGGCGCGATTAAGGCCCGCAGCCGCCACACGAATGCGAACTTGGCCTACATCGCAGGTAGGGCTGGGTTCTGTCAGCCACTCCACATGACCTTCAACGCCTTGCAATGCTTTCACAGTGCCTCCATAGTGAGTCTGGACTGAGCCCGTAGCTATAGCGCCGGGCTTTTTGCATTATGCGACCGGATCATATGGAACCGGCTCCCTCAAAGACGGCCTAATATGCGTTATCAATTGCCCCCGCGTCGAATCAGCATGAAGCATCTGTTCCCCAGCACCGCCCTCGCTTTTTTCATTGGTCTCGGCTTCGCGTCGATGTCGACCAATACGTTCGCAGCCAACAGCTGGGACAACCTTCAGCCTGATCGCGATGAGGTGATTGCAAGCCTTAACGTCGTCGAGTTGCTCAAGCGTCATCACTACAGCAAGCCGCCGCTGGACGACGCGCGCTCGGTGATCATCTACGACAGCTACCTCAAGCTGCTGGATCCGTCGCGCAGCTACTTCCTGGCCAGCGATATCGCTGAGTTCGACAAGTGGAAGACCCAGTTCGACGACTTCCTCAAAAGCGGCGACCTGCAGCCCGGCTTCACCATCTACAAGCGTTACCTGGACCGTGTCAAAGCGCGTCTGGACTTCGCCCTGGCTGAGCTGGACAAAGGCGTCGACAAGCTCGACTTCACCCAGAAGGAAACCCTTCTGGTGGATCGCAAGGACGCGCCTTGGCTGACCAGCAGCGCCGCCCTTGACGACCTGTGGCGCAAACGCGTCAAGGACGAAGTGCTGCGCTTGAAGATCGCCGGCAAAGAGCCCAAGGCCATTCAAGAGCTGTTGACCAAGCGCTACAAGAATCAGCTGGCACGTCTGGATCAGACCCGTGCCGAAGATATCTTCCAGGCCTACATCAACACCTTCGCGATGTCCTACGACCCGCACACCAATTATCTGTCGCCAGATAACGCTGAAAACTTTGATATCAACATGAGTCTGTCGCTGGAGGGCATCGGTGCCGTCCTGCAAAGCGACAATGACCAGGTCAAAATCGTGCGCCTGGTGCCGGCAGGTCCGGCAGACAAGACCAAGCAGGTCGCCCCGGCCGACAAGATCATCGGCGTGGCCCAGGCTGACAAAGAGATGGTCGACGTGGTCGGCTGGCGTCTGGACGAAGTGGTCAAACTGATCCGCGGGCCGAAAGGCAGCGTGGTGCGCCTGGAAGTGATTCCGCACACCAATGCACCGAACGACCAGACCAGCAAGATCGTGTCCATCACCCGTGAAGCGGTGAAGCTTGAAGACCAGGCCGTGCAGAAGCAGATCCTGAACCTCAAGCAGGATGGCAAGGATTACAAGCTCGGCGTGATTGTGATCCCGGCCTTCTACCTGGATTTCAAAGCGTTCCGTGCCGGTGATCCGGACTACAAGTCCACCACCCGCGACGTGAAGAAAATCCTGACCGAGCTGCAGAAGGACAAAGTCGACGGCGTAGTGATCGATCTGCGCAACAACGGCGGCGGTTCCCTGCAGGAAGCCACCGAGCTGACCAGCCTGTTTATCGACAAAGGCCCGACCGTGTTGGTACGCAACGCTGACGGCCGCGTCGACGTGCTTGAAGACGAGAACCCGGGTGCCTTCTACAAAGGGCCGATGGCGCTGCTGGTCAACCGTCTCTCGGCTTCGGCCTCGGAGATTTTCGCCGGCGCGATGCAGGACTACCACCGTGCGCTGATCATTGGCGGCCAGACCTTCGGTAAAGGCACCGTGCAGACCATTCAGCCGCTCAACCATGGCGAACTGAAACTGACCTTGGCCAAGTTCTACCGGGTTTCCGGGCAGAGCACCCAGCATCAGGGCGTGCTGCCGGATGTCGACTTCCCGTCGATCATCGACACCAAGGAAATCGGCGAGAGCGCCCTGCCTGAAGCCATGCCGTGGGACACCATCCGCCCTGCGATCAAGCCGGCGTCGGACCCGTTCAAACCGTTCCTGACGCAGTTGAAGGCTGACCATGACGCGCGCTCCGCCAAGGATGCCGAGTTTGTGTTCATCCGCGACAAACTGGCCCTGGCCAAGAAGCTGATGGAAGAGAAAACCGTCAGCCTCAACGAAGCCGATCGCCGTGCGCAGCACACCAGCATCGAAAATCAGCAACTGGTACTGGAAAACGCCCGCCGCAAGGCCAAAGGCGAAGACCCGCTCAAGGAACTGAAGAAAGAAGATGAAGATGCGCTGCCGACCGAGCCGGAAAAAACCAAGCCGGAAGATGACGCCTACCTGTCTGAAACAGGCCGGATCCTGCTCGACTACCTGAAGATCAGCAAGCAGGTGGCCAAGCAGTAAATGATGGCAGTTTAATGTGAACGCTCCTCGGAGTGTCATCATATAGACATCATTCTGTCGTGAAATGAAGGACCGCAGGCGCCAAGCCCGCGGTCCTTTTTTTTCGATCGAGATCGCCATGACCATGACCGAACAGCTGAATGCATTGGGCTCTATCCTGGCTCAAGGCAGTTTGCACAGCCTGTTCCAACCGATCATTTGCCTGTCCGAACGGCGCATCCTCGGCTACGAAGCTCTCAGCCGTGGCCCCTCCAATAGCCCATTGCACTCCCCGGTCGCGCTGTTTTCCGTGGCCAGGCATATCGGGCGCCTCAGTGAACTGGAAATGGCCTGCCGCGAAAGCGCGTGTCGACGGTTCAGCGAACAGAAACTGCCAGGCAAGCTGTTCCTGAATATCTCGCCGGAATCCTTGATGGAGACCGCGCATCAACCGGGGCGCACCTTGCAACTGCTGCGCGACGTCGGCATTCCCCCAAGCCTAGTGGTGATCGAACTCACCGAGCAGACCCCCACCGACGACTTCGATCTGCTGCAAACCGCACTGCACCATTACCGCGACATGGGCTTCGCCATCGCCCTGGATGACCTGGGCGCCGGCTATTCCAGCCTGCGGTTGTGGTCGGAGCTGCGCCCGGACTACGTGAAGATTGACCGGCATTTTATCGACGGCATCCATCAGGACGCGCTCAAGCGTGAGTTCGTCGGCTCCATCCTGCAAATCGCCAGGGCGTCGCGGGCACAGGTCATTGCCGAAGGTATTGAGTTACCCGAAGAATTGGCGGTGTTGACCGAGATGGGCGTGGACCTGGTCCAGGGCTACCTGCTCTGCCGCCCGCAGGAACAGCCGCCCCAGGAAGCACGCCTGATGCTGCCCAAGCAGGACAACGCCAACCTCGCCCTGAGCGAAGAAGGCAGCGACCTCAGTGCCCTGCTGAACGAGCAACCGGCGGTGGATCAGGACACGGCCACCGCCCAGGTGCTGGAGTCGTTCCGCCGCCAGGCCAATCTCAATTCGCTGGCGGTACTGGACGGGCGTGGCCACCCGGTCGGCATCGTGCACCGGCATTCGTTATCGGACGCGCTGCTCAAGCCCTTCGCCACCGATCTGTTCGCACGCAAGCCCATCAGCCGTTTGATGAGCGATGACTTTTTGGCGGTTGAGTTGAGCCAATCGCTGCAGCAAGTCAGCCGCCTGCTGACCAGCCGCGCACGGCAACGGATTGAAGAGGATTTCATCATCACGCTCAATGGCGATTACCTGGGCCTGGGGCGGGTGATCGATGTGCTCAAGCTGATCACCGAGCTGAAGATCCAGCAGGCGCGTTACGCCAACCCGCTGACGCTGCTGCCGGGCAATGTGCCGATCCAGCAATGCCTGACGCGGCTGTTGCAGCAACAAAGAGAGTCAGTGATCTGCTACGTGGATATCGACAGCTTCAAGCCATTCAACGATATCTACGGCTACGGGCGCGGGGATGAGGTCTTGCTCTGCCTGGCGCAATGCCTCAACGACCGGGTTGACCCCAGCCGCGACTTTGTCGGGCATATCGGCGGCGATGATTTTTTGCTGGTGCTCGGCCCACAGGATTGGCGCAAGCGCCTCAACCAGTTGCTGGATGACTTTCACACCCAGTGCCGACGCTTCTACCGCGCTGAACACCTCGACGCCGGCTGCTTTGTGGCATTGAACCGCCAGGGCGCGCGTCAGGAATTCGCCTTGCTGTCGCTGTCGATCGGCGTGGTTCACTTATATCCACAGGCCTGTGGGCAACTCGATGCCAGCCAGTTGGCGGAGCTGGCCTCGCAGGCCAAGCACCACGCCAAGGATGTGGCGGGCTACAGCATTCATGTGATCGACAGCATGGACATGCTGGCCCAGGCGCTTTAAGCCTCGGCAGATTCCGGGTAATCGTATTCGAACACGCGCACCACTTCCGAGGCGTGCCAGGAGGCGGCGGCCACGCCATCGGACGGCCCGCTGAAACGCCCCAGGCGCTCCACGCATTCGAAGAAACCGGTACGCGGCAGGCGGCTGGCACCCTGGCTGATCACCAGTGAGCTGCGCAATGGCTGCTCGGCCTTGGCGTCCAGCGCGGCCAAGTGCTCAAGGGCGGCGGCCAGGGTCTGCATGGCCGGCGTGGGAAATTGCAGACGCTCCAGCAGCGCGCGGTAGGTCAGCAGGTGGCGCTGGCGGCGCGCCTGATCCAGTTCGTTGAGTAATCCATCCCAGTGTTGACGGCTGATACGTAGGCTCAAGATTCATCCCTCCAACCTGCAACGCCCAATTCCCAGGCCAGGCTGCGGCGAATGGCGGCATCCGGCTGGCGTTCACCACTTTCAATCAATCCGAGATACGAGGGGCTGATACCCACGGTGCGGGCCAGGGTTTCGATGGCCAGCCCCCGGGTTTCACGCAGGCCGCGCAGGTCCGCGAGCGGGCGCAAAGCCTGATCGGGAGCGACCTGAGCGTCAGAAGAAGGAGGGAGTGCTGGTTGTTGCTGACCGGCGGCTTTTAGTAGCGCCTGGTACTGGTCCCATGGCAACACCGCGTACTCGGGTTCGCCATTGCGTGAAATTATCTGAATATCCATGACTGCCCCGTAGGATAACAACACTTACTAAGTAAGCTCTTTCCTTAGGAGTGTAATCCTAACAGCCACAAAGGTCGCAGGGGGATAGCCGTGTGATCAGTTTTTTTGCGGGTTTTCCTCAGCCAGCAGCGCAGGCGTCGCAGGCAGGCGCTCAACCACCGCAAGCTTTTCCGGGCGCTGGGCGTCACGCCAGGCGCGAAAAGCGCTCAGTTCGCCGTCCAGGGTCTTCATGACCCATGCCAGCACCGCGATGTCATCGAGCATGCCAAATACCGGGATAAAGTCCGGGATCGCGTCAATCGGGCTGAGGAAGTACATCAAGCCCGCCACCACCGAAATCAGCGCCTTGGGGCTGATTGCCCGGTATTCGCCGCGCCAGTAGGCCAGGCACAGGGCCTGAAGCAATTTGAGATCATCCTTGAGCTTACCCAGGCGGTTGCCCTGGCTTGAGCCTTTTGCGGCGACGGCAAACAGCAGGGTTGGCAAACGCCCACGGCCAAGCAGACGCGCGGCCATGGGCAAAAAACGGGTGAAATTGAACGGTGGTTTCATCTGTCACTCCAGTTCCAGGCGACATAAAAGGTTATCCACACAAATTGTGGATAACCTTGTGAACAGAGCCTGTTTTATCGGCTGAAAGCCACGGACTACAAGGCTTGCAGTCAGATCGGGCGTTTTTTGCGCACATAAAAAAAACCCAAGATTTCATTGACTTGGCGTTGATGTGCGGCTACCCGTGCTCGAGTCTTATATCAGACTGTTTCAGTTTGCGGGGGTTCGTTTGAATTTACGTCGGGTGTGAATCATGCGGATTTACCGGGCCGCAGATACGACAACGCCCCGTCGAAACGGGGCGTTGTCTGTTCAGGCGCCGATTACTTCTTGGCGGCTGGAGCAGCAGGTGCGTCAGGGGCTTCAGTCTTGGCTGGGTCCTTGATGGCCAGCAGTTCCAGGTCGAATACCAGCACGGAGTTGGCTGGAATCGCCGGGCTCGGGCTCTGAGCGCCGTAGGCCAAGTCAGACGGGATGTACAACTCGACCTTCTCGCCAACGTGCATCAGTTGCAGGCCTTCGACCCAACCCGGGATCACGCCGCTGACCGGCAGGTCAATCGGGCTACCGCGATCAACGGAGCTGTCAAAGGTCGTGCCGTTGGTGAGCTTGCCGGTGTAGTGCACAGTCACCACGTCGGTCGGCTTAGGCTGAGCGCCGTCGGCCTTCTTCACGATCTTGTACTGCAGACCGGAAGCAGTGGTCACTACGCCGTCTTTCTTGGCGTTTTCTTCGAGGAATTTCTTGCCGGCGGCTGCCGACTCTTCGCTCATTTTGGTCATACGTTCTTCTGCACGCTTCTGCAGTGCGGCAAACGCTTCAACCAGTTCGTCGTCTTTCAGCTTCTGTTCTTTCTTGCCGACGGCATCTTCGATGCCTTGGGCTACCGCTTTGGAGTCCAGGTCATCCATGCCTTCCTGGGCAAGACTTTTGCCCATGTTCAGGCCGATACCGTAGGAAGCTTTCTGCGCCGGGGTTTTCAGCTCTACGCTGGTCTGCGAATCACAACCCGCAAGTACCAGGCTAACCAGGGCCACCGCCGCCGCCAACCGATGCTGTTTCATGCTATTTCCTTGTTCGTGCGCCAAAAGGGCATTCGAGTAAAGTCGCGAGCTTATCAGGCGGCCACGACCAATGGCTACCGGCATGTGAGCAGGAAACTTCCGATAAGTTCACGTGTTTAAAAGCATTTTCATTCATGATGGAGGCCCGCGACGGATCGCGGGACTGCCTGCAACCAGGCTCATGGCCACTTGCCGCACCTATGGCGTAGTGGCATAACAACGCGACAACTCGACAAGGATAGTTATCTTGCGCATTTTTTCCCGTGTTTTGCTTCTGATATTGCTCGCACTCGGCCTGCTGCTGGCCGTCGTGCTCTATTACACCATCAACCCCAAGCTGCCCGACTACGTGCCCGTGCAGCAGGTGCGCTACCAGGATCAATGGAGTGCCGCCGATCGCCAGACCTACTACTTCACGCCTCAGGGCACTCAAGTGAAAGGCCTGCACTACGACTGGTTCACCGCCCTGGAGCTGCCGTTCTCCGAACAGCGTTTTGCCACGCCCGAGTACCTGGCGCGCTTTGGGTTTCTGGTCGACCCCAAGCAGGTCCCCACCGCGCAGAACCCCGGCAACCTGCCAGTCGGTTTTGCCCGCCATCAGAATGCCGGCAGCACAGTTGAATACCTGGATATCACCTGCGCCGCCTGCCACACCGGCGAGCTGCACTTCAAAGGCCAGGCTCTGCGCATTGATGGCGGCTCGGCCCAGCACGTGCTGCCCTCCAGCGTGCCCACCTTGCGCGGCGGCAGCTTCGGCCAGGCACTGGTGGCCAGCCTGGCCGCCACCTATTACAACCCGTGGAAATTCGAGCGCTTTGCCCGCCAAGTGCTGGGGGATCGATACGACGCCGAACATGGCCAGCTGCGTCAGGACTTCAAACGGTCGCTCAACCAGTTCCTCAAAGTCGCCTGGAATGACACCCACCGCGGCCTCTACCCCACCGAAGAAGGCCCGGGCCGTACCGACGCGTTTGGCCGCATCGCCAATGCCAGCTTTGGCGACGCAATCTCGCCGGACAATTACCGCGTTGCCAATGCTCCGGTGGACTACCCGCACCTGTGGGATATCTGGACCTTCGACTGGGTGCAATGGAACGGTTCGGCCCAGCAACCCATGGCGCGCAACATCGGCGAAGCCCTCGGCGTCGGCGCGACACTGGACTTCTTCGACAGTGCCGGCCAGCCCCTTCAAGGCGAAGCGCGCTACCCTTCCAGCGTGCGCGTGCGTGACCTCAACCTGATCGAAGAAACCCTGCAACGCCTCAAGCCGCCCACTTGGCCGGAAGACTTGTTCGGCGCCATCGACAAACCCCTCGCCGCCCAGGGCCGCGCGTTGTTCGCCGAGAACTGCGCCGGTTGCCATGTGCCCGCCGTCAGCCAGGTCAATGGCCGCCCGGTGCAGCAGTTGAAAATGCTCCCCGTTGAATACATCGGCACCGACCCCGGCACCGCCAGCAACATCGCTGACCAGCGCTACGACCTCAGCGCGCTGCAATGGGACCCGGCGGAACTGGCCAGGCTCAACGTCGAACTGCACCCCACGCCGACCGCGCCGCTGGACCTGCACAATATGTCGGTGGCGCAAGGCCTGGCCTACGTCACCGCCTTTGTCGAAGACCACGCCTACCGCGCCGCCGGCGTGACCCCGGCCGAGCGGCCAGGCCTGGACGGTTTCGGCCTGCCTATCGGCGTGCGCGAGGTGCGTGCCTACAAAGCGCGGCCACTGGCCGGCGTGTGGGCCACGCCGCCCTTCCTGCATAACGGCTCGGTGCCGACGATCTACCAATTGCTCTCGCCTCAGGACGAGCGCAGCACCACTTTCTATAAAGGCACGTTCGCCTACGACCCGCGCCACCTGGGCTTTGAAACGCAGGCGTTCAAGAATGGCTTCCTGTTCGATACCAAAGTCACCGGCAATCACAACAGCGGCCACGAGTTTCGCGCCGGCCAACGTGGCAATGGCGTGATCGGCCGCGGCCTGCAACCGCAGGAACGCTGGGCGCTGCTGGAATACCTCAAAGTACTGGGCGGCCCGCTGGAGCAACAGTTGCCATGAATATCCGATCTGACTACAAGGAATCTTCGATGCTCGCGCGTCTGTGGCTGCGCCTCGGCGCGTTTCTGGGTAAAACCCTGTTATGGCTGGTGGGCCTGGGGCTGCTGGGCTGGCTGATCGCTGCCGCCTGGTTTGCCTGGCAGCACAGCGGCCCGGTGTCGCCGGACGAGCAGATCCCGCCCGGTGAAGCGGCCATGACCCAGGGCATCATTCAGACGGCCGTGCGCATCGTCGATCAGCACCGCGAAGGCACGCGCTACCTGCGCGATGCGCATGCCAAGGCTCACGGCTGCGTGAAGGCGCAAGTCAGCGTAGTGGCGGATCTTGACCCGGCATTGCGCCAAGGCGTGTTCGCCGAGCCGGGCAAAACCTGGCAGGCACTGATGCGCCTGTCCAATGGCAATGCTTATCCGCAATTCGACAGCATCCGCGATGCGCGGGGCATGGCGATCAAGTTGCTGGATGTTCCGGGCAAACAGTTGATGGCAGATCAGCAGGCGCGCACCGAACAGGATTTCGTGATGTTCAGCCATCCGAATTTCTTTGTCAGCGATGTGGCGGAGTATGCGCAAAACATCGGCGCCCAGGCCGACGGCAAGAAGGTCCTGGCGTTCTTTCCCAAGGCAGACCCGCGCAGCTGGCAGGTGCGCCATTTGTTTATCGCGCTGGCCACACTGTCGCCTGCCCCGGCCAGCCCGACGCAGACGACTTACTTTTCGGTGTCGCCCTACAAGTTCGGCGCAGCCAATGCCAAGTTTCGCGTAGCGCCTGACCCGCTCAGTTGCCCTGAGTATGTGTTGCCCAAGCAGAACCAGGACCTGCCGAACTTTCTGCGCAGTGCCTTGAGCCAGCAGCTGTCGACCGACCGTGTGCCGGCGTGTTTTGTGTTGCAGGTTCAGCGGCAGAATCCGCAGAAATTCATGCCGATTGAAGACACCAGCATTGAATGGAAGGAGAGCGATGCGCCGTATGAGACCGTGGCGACCGTGCGGGTTGAGGCGCAGGATTTTGATACGCCGGCGTTGAATCTTGCTTGTGACAACCAGTCGTTTAATCCGTGGTTTGGGCTGGAGGCGCACCGGCCGATTGGAGGGATTAATCGGTTGCGTAAGGCGGTGTATGAGGCTGTGAGCGACTATCGGCATAGTCGTAATTTGTGAGGTGTCGGGTATGGGTTCCGCCCTTACGGCGGGTCACGTTGGAAAAGCCCCAAAGTGACCAAAGGGCTCTTGCCCCACCACTCGGCACCTCGCTCACGCTTCGGTGTGCCTGAGCTCAAAAGCAGATCAAGATCAAAAGCCGACCTGAGTGGTAGAAGCGGAGCCGAGGCGGCCTGACAGCCGACCTGATCTTGAAAGCTGAACTCAATCAAATGTGGGAGCTGGCTTGCCTGCGATGGCATCAACTGGTTGTGCCTGATACACCGAGGTGTCTGCATCGCAGGCAAGCCAGCTCCCACAGAAAAGCAAAAGCAGTGCGGTGCTGGCGGCTGAACTCGGTCAACTTGTGGGAGCGGGCTTGCTCGCGAAGGCGGTGTGCCAGTGACACATGAGCTGACTGACCCACCGCATTCGCGGGCAAGCCCGCTCCCACATTTGGATCTCTGTGCATCAGGTAGAAGTGTGTTGCTGTGCTTTTGCTTCTACCACTCAGGTCGGCTTTCAGGCCGCCGTGCTTTTGCTTTTGATTTGCTTGTGATCTGACAGGCCCTGTCAACCACGCTGGCCGAAGTGAGGGCATGCCGAGCCTGGGCGAGGCACCGAGTGGTGGGGCAAAGACCTTTTGGTTACTTTTGGCTGGGCCGGCATTCCGGGCGTTTGCCAAAAGTGACCCGCTGTAAGAGCGGAACCGCCAGCCGCCGTTACCGCAGCAACGGATATGTACCCCCCCCGATCCGTAAAGAACCCGTATAAATCCCAACTTCCCCATAACGATTCCGTCGTCCCTATTGAGCAACTACCCCCCCACCCTCTACCGTCAATTCCTACCCCCAAAACCCGTAGGAAGTCATCGTGGAAAGTTCAACTTTAGGCATGGTCGTCCTGTCAATGATTGCGCTCTTCGGCACCGCCGCGTTTTGCTTCGAGCACCTCGCCACCCGCGGCGAAAAGAAAAAGAAAGCCAAATAAGCTGATCCCTGAAATCAGCAGAACCCCAGTTTTCCAAGGGATACCCCGACACCGGGCTATCCCTTGTTTTCGTTCGCCCGGCAATCACTCATCTATATACCGTCTTAATACCGCCCCCTGTAATCAGTGCCCGGGCTTGATACCCAAGCGCATAACCTCCCCCCGCTTCTTCAACAAGGGGAGTTACACCGTGCTCACACTGACCTTCATTTATGTCGCCAGCGGCTTATGTGCCGTGGGCCTGTTCGCTTACCTGGGCTACGCCCTCATCCGCGCTGAAAAGTTCTAGGGAGTGAACCGTAGCCGGGCAATATCACGCCATTATTAGCAAATACATCCTGCGACGCGCATAGAACAACACCAAAAAAACCATAGCAAAGTTTAATTACGGCAAAACCAGGTACGTAGATAGTTTTCATGGCGTTAGTCTCATTATTTTTGTTGTATATGTGAGATCCGCAGATGTTACCGCTGAGTCAGCCTAGGTCGCCGCCTCCCACCGGCAACGTCACGCCCGTAATGTAGGAAGCCTCGTCCGAGGCCAGGAAAAGAATTGCGCCCGCTTGCTCATCAATGGTCCCGTAGCGCTTCATCAAACTGCTGTCGATGGTTTGATTGACGATTTGCTGGTACCAGATCCGCTCCTGTTCGCTTTGCGGTTGGTTGTTACGCGGGATACGGCGCGGTGGTGCCTCAGTTCCGCCTGGCGCGGTAGCATTGACGCGGATGCCACTGCCGGCAGTTTCCAGCGCCAGGCAGGCAGTCAGTGCGTTAACGCCGCCCTTGGCTGCGCCATACGGCACCCGATTCACGCCCCGTGTGGCGATCGATGAGACATTGACGATGGCGCCGGTGCCCTGTTCGAGCATGTAGGGCAGCGCGCTGTGGCAGCACCACAACGTGGGGAACAGAGAGCGGCGCACTTCGGATTCGATTTCACTCTCGGCGTAGTGCTCGAAGGGTTTGGCCCAGATCGTTCCGCCGACGTTGTTGATCAGGATATCAATGCGCCCAAAACGCGCTTTGGTCGTGGCCATCACCTGCGCGCATTCTGCGTGCCGCTCCAGGTCAGCGGTCAAGGTCAGCGCACGGTCATGCTGCAGTTCATGAACGAGTTCAGAACGGTCGACGGCGACCAGGAACGCGCCCTCCTCCAACAAACGCTCGGCGACACGCCGGCCAATGCCCTGGGCTGCGCCGGTCACTAGCGCAACTTTTGCTTTGAAACGTGGGTTCATTTCACTGTCCTCGGTCGGCGTCGCCGCTAACAATTGCATTGGGCGTAAACTTCTCATAATGGAAGTTGGCCGGGACGACGCCCTGATCTTTGAAGTACTGTCGCACCGCATCGACCATCGGTGGTGGTCCGCAGAGATACGCGTCAACGTTGCCACCGTTGAGCATGTCAGCGGTCATGTGCTGGGTGACATAGCCTTGCTGAGGATGGAAGGTCTGAGGGTCGGCAACGCAGGTGACGAAGCTGAAATTGGGCAAGCGCACAGTGAGAGCTTTCAGGGCCTCGACCATCACCAGATCCTGATCCCGGGTCACGCCATAGATCAGCGATACCTTCTGAATTTCATCACGTTCGGCGAGCACTTCGAGCATCGACAGAAACGGCGCAAGCCCGGTTCCGCCGGCCAGGAACAGCAGCGGTCGAGTAACCTCACGAAGATAGAAACTACCCATCCGAACTCTTCGGCTATGCCGAAGGCACCTTCACCGGTGCGCGCAAAGGCGGCTACGCTGGGCAACTTGCCGCCGCCAACGGCGGCACTTTGCTGCTGGACGAGATCGGCGACATGCCGTTCGCCCTTCAAACCCGCTTGCTACGGGTGCTTCAAGAGCGAGAAATATCACGTCTGGGTAGCGCCGTGCGCACCCCCTTGGACGTCAGACTGATCAGCGCCACCCACTGTAATCTGGCTGAACGCATCGCTCACAAGGCGTTTCGCGAAGATTTGTATTACCGCCTAAATGGCCTGGCTATTACCCTACCGGCGCTGCGTGAGCGCACTGATTTCGCCGTATTAGTGGAACGGCTGCGCCAGCGTTTCGACGCCCCACCACTGCATCCAGATGCGTTGCTGGCACTGCAAGAACAGGCCTGGCCGGGAAATATTCGTCAGTTAGAGCAAACCCTTCGATTGGCGAGTGCCCTTGCAGGCAATGACATGATGATCATGCTTGAGGGCTTATCACTGTCGGTTGCGCCACCGCCTACAAAAGCGCCGATGGATCTGAGGCAGACGCAGCAACGCGCAATTGAAAGTGCTTTGCAGGTTAATGGCGGCAACATAAGTGCCACAGCTCGACAGTTGGGCATATCGAGGACGACTTTGTACAAGAAAAAGTACGGGCGCGGATGAGAACGCTTTTGCGGCCTGGGAAATGCAAACTCCAGCAGGTCCGAACCACGAGATGGTACTTAAATAGATTGGGTGTAAACGAAGAAAACTGCGGTATCACGATCTACGTTCATTCCACTCATTTTAGGCGTGTTGGTGTCGTTGGGTTACCGCACCAACGCCCCTCGTGACCTGCTTTGAACCTGCGGATCAGCCAGTAAGCGTGCGAGAAACCACGCATCTTCAAGTCCCTGCCCTGCGTCGGCACCTTGATGGGGGAGCATGGCGTGAGCAGCATCGCCAATCAGAGCTACGCGTCCATGGACATTCCCAGAAAGTTCGTCCACATCATGGAGTGCCCAAAGGGTGGGCGAAGGAATGCACTGTTCCTCAAGGCGCCTCAAAACCGAGTGAAGATTTTGGCTCGCATTTATAGAGCACGATAACCAGGGCCAACTCCCACACCGTTCCCTCTTCGGGCAACAGCCCGATGCGGCAGATCACGCCAAGAACGGCGCCCGCGGTCGAGCCATCAAATAAAAAATACATATTTCCTGCAATTTGGGATTTTGCAGTATTTTGTCTTTACAGGATTTTTGCTTAGTAATAGATTTGGCCGTAGTCGAGGACACCTGCCTGCCCCAGACAATAAAAACAATAAGAGGTACGTTCATGCACACACCTACCCCCAGCAATATCCTCTGCGACGTAGTGGACGCCCGGCCTGTCAGTCGCTTGCAGTGGGAGCTGCTCGCCCTCTGCGTACTGGTTGCAGTGCTTGACGGGTTCGATACCCAGATCGTCGGATTCCTGGTAACGGCCATGGCTTCGACCTTGAACGTGACGCCCCAAGCCCTGGCCCCGGTGTTCGCGGCAGGTTTATTGGGTTTGATGCTCGGCGCCCTGCTACTTGCCCCTATGGCGGACCGCCTGGGGCGCAAGAAGATTCTGGTGTTGTCGATCCTGTTGTTCGGCACATTCGCGTTACTGACCGCTTTTGTTAACAGCGTTCCGCAATTGCTGGTCGTGCGCTTCCTGACCGGTATAGGTCTTGGCGGCGCGATCCCCAACCTGGTGGCGCTGATCTCTGAATACAGCCCACGGCGTTATGCGCGCAGTGCCGTCACACTGCTGTTCTGTGGCATGCCACTGGGCGCGATGCTGGCAGGTTTGACGGTCGACCAACTCCTCGCCACCTGGGGATGGGAAAACCTTTTCCTGATTGGTGGCGCGCTGCCCTTGCTGGTCGCCGGCGTCGTGGCACGGCGGCTTCCGGAGTCGGTTGAGTTCCTCAGTCGCAAGCCCGGCAGCCGCCCTGCCCTGAGCGCTATCATCAAGCGGCTCGCACCCGATCTCGCCGAACTGCCCGCCAGCCTTGGCCGTCCGCGTCAGCAGGCAACCTCCTCTACTTCCCTGAGCCGTCTTTTCACCGCCGGCATGTGGCGTCGCACACTGTTACTCTGGCTGCCGTACGCCATGAACCTGCTGATTTTGTACTTCATCATGAGCTGGATCCCGACACTGCTGGTGGCAGCCCATGCACCGCTAAGCATGGGGATCCGCGCGATTATTCTGTTCAGCCTGGGAGGTGTGATCGGCTCAGTTATACAAGGCTGGCTGATGAACCGTTGGGGCTCGGTCAATGTGCTGACCCTCGAGTTCATGGGCTACCTGGTGGTCGTGCTGGCGCTCAGCCAATTGCCGGTTTCGCTTTATTCGCTTTTCCCCGCGATGCTGGCGCTGGGCATTCTGGTACAGGGCGCGCAGGCCGGTCTTAACGCTTTAGCCGCCGAGTTGTACCCACAGGAAATACGCTCCACAGGTATCGGCTGGGCATTAGGCGTCGGGCGTGTGGGTTCCATTACAGGGCCTGTTTGCGGAGGCTTGATGCTGGCGGCCGGCTGGGTTTTGACAGAGATCCTCATCGCAGCGTTGATCCCGGGCGCCATCGCGCTGACGGCGATTACCTTGCTGCGACTGGACCCCGCAAGCAAGCAACAACCAACACGCTCACAAAGCGAACGGGCGCTGATGCGCTCAAAGACCTGCCCGCCTGGGGTTGAGTGAAATCGGCTTTCTGCCGGTTATTGCCAGCCCTGGCAAAGTGCTCCCCTCCAGTTCATTCCGGCCGGCCCCCCGGCCTGGATGAAGCCGAGTGATATCGTCAAAATCGAAATCGAGCGAATTGGTATCCTGCGCACCAGTAATGTAGACGAGCGCTGACATGCAAAAACCGTTTGATTCCGAACACAACGCCGAGCACCTGGCTGACAGCAAAGGCTCCAGCCTGGAGCGGATGTTGCGAATCCTGGACCTGTTTACCGAGCGCCATCCAATCTGGACGGTCGATGGAATGGGAAATGCGCTGGGGTTCACACGCTCCACCGCCTACCGTTACGTACGTGAACTGGCCGAGGCCAATTTGCTGTTTCAGGTAGAGGCCGGGCGCTACGCTCTGGGCGCGAGAATCATCACTTGGGATCGCCAACTGCGCGTCAGTGATCCGCTGGTTCGTGCCGCACATGCACTCGAGCCCAGCTTTCCAAAGTGGGGCGCCGAGCAAGCATGGCTGGTGTGCCGATCGTTCAAGGATCAAGTGGTCTGCGTCCATCAAACCGGCAATCTGTCCAATCAGGTGAGCTATTCACGAGGTTCGCCAAGACCGTTGTTCATGGGTGCCACTTCCAAAGTCATTCTGGCCAATATGGGCTCGCGACACCAAAGCCGGATATTTCTGGAAAACCCGAGTGATGTCGAATCCAGCAACCTGGGTAAGACGTGGGAGCAATTCCGACGCTCGCTGCAGCGCCTGCGCCGCCAGGGATATGTGCTGAGCATCAGCGAAGTGGATGCTGACGTCTTCGGCCTGGCGGCGCCCATATTCGATGGCGACGGCAAAGTCGTGGGTAGCATCAGTTGCGTGCGCCCGACCTCGCAACGCGACAGCGAACAGGATGAAGTGCAAGGCCAGCAGATCCTCGCCCTTGCCGACAATCTTTCACAACTCATGACCGCACTGGCGCACAGAGCAGAACTTCTGGACTGACCTGTGCGCAGGTCATCTACGGATGAGGGACGTAACACCGGACGCATCGCCACGGTCGGCAAACCCATCAATCGCGTTGCCCTTGAACTCGGCGGCAACGCCCTACTGATGGTGTTCAGCGACGTTTGGCTTTCACCAGCTCAGCAATCAAAAAATCCCTGAACGCTGAAACCGCTGCCGGCAAATTGCGCCCAGCCATGCTCTGCAGTTCGATGCGGCGTGCCTGCATGCCTTCATCAAGGATCGGCACGCATTGCAGCGCCTTGTCCGCCACCTGCTTGTGCAAGGTCATTTCGCTGGCCAGGCTGATAACGCCTTCTTCGCGGACGAAGCTGTAGAGCGCGGCAACGTAATTGGTGGTCAACACCGGGTCGAACAACAACCCCTGTACGCCGCAACAGATGTCAAACAGCTGCCGTATGGTGGTGTCAGCCTTGGGTAACGCAATGGGCCAGGGTTGCAACTCGGCGAGGGTGACCGCTTCACGCCCGGCCAAGGGATGAGAATTGGAGACCACGGCGAAAATCGCCCCGCTCAGGACATGTTCAACCTTGATTTCCTTTTGCGGCGTCAGGCTGAAGGTCATCGCCAGATCGGCTTCGCCGGAACGAACTTTCTCAGTTGCTTGCGCAGGCGCACAGACCTCCAATGTGAAATGAATGCCCTGATACTCACGCCTGAACGCGCTGATGCTCCTGGGCATGTATTCCAGTGCAAATCCTTCCGAGCAAGCAACATGCACATGGCCCCTGCGCAAGCCATGCAGCTCGGTAATTTCCAGCACCACCTGCTCGGCCTCAAGCTGCGACTTGCGCGCATATGCCGCCAATCGCGCCCCCGCCTCGCTGAGCACCATGCCCCGGGCACGACGCTCAAACAGGCTGGCATCCAGAGCCACCTCAAGCTTGGAAATTTGTCGGCTCACCGCTGATGCCGCTACATTCAGCCGCAATGAGGCTTCGCTGATCGATCCGCATCGCGCGACTTCGAGAAAATAGCGCAGTGCTGTGGACTGCACGCCATACAGTTGCATCGGCGCCTCCAAGGGTTGCCTTTTCGGCAAAGGAAGTATCGAAATATTATTCTTGTGGCATTGATAGCCTTTCCCTACATTCGTGTCCAGACCAAAAAAACCTTGCCTGAGCTTTCATCCTCCTTACGCATTTGCGACCCGCTGCCCTTTGATTCAACCACACTCGCCAACGGAGACGACGGCATGGGCATCAAAGGTTTCGCCTGCAGTATTGCGCTGATGGGCATCATCATCAGTTTTCCGGCTCATGCCGGTAAAGCCAACGACACCTTGGTTTACGCTTCCGACAGCGAGCCTGAAAACATCAGTCCCTATCACAACGATTTACGCGAAGGTGTGATTCTCGGCCGGCTGATCTGGGACAACCTGATCTACCGCGATCCCAAAAGCGGCGAATACAAACCCATGCTGGCCACCAGCTGGAAACAGGTCGACGACACCACCATCGACTTCGAGCTGCGCAAAGGCGTCAAATTTCACAACGGTGACGCGTTCACCGCCGACGACGTGGTGTTCACCCTCAACTACGTGGTGTCGCCCGAAGCGAAAGTCGTTACCGTGCAAAACGTAGACTGGATCAAGAGCGCCGAAAAAACCGGTGACTACAGCGTTCGCCTGCATTTGAAGAAGCCTTTCCCTCCCGCACTGGAATACCTGTCCAACGCCGTTCCGATGTTTCCCAAGCAGTATTTCGAGAAGGTCGGCCTGGCCGAATTCAGTCGCAAGCCCATTGGCACCGGGCCGTATAAAGCCGTGTCGGTGGTGGCCGGCGAAGGCGTGACCATGGAGATCAACAAGGACTACTTCCCGGACAGCCCACAAGGCCAGCCACATATCAGCCACCTCAAGTTCCGGGTGATCCCGGATGCGGAAACCCGCCTGGCCGAGCTGATGACCGATGGTGTCGACTGGACCTGGCGTGTCACCCCGGATCAGGCAGTCGACCTCAAAGGCATGCCGAACCTGACCGTGACCAGCGGCGAAACCATGCGCATCGGCTTCCTGATTCTCGATGCTCGGGGCACCTCCACTGAAAACTCGCCGATGAAGAACCTCAAGGTGCGTCAGGCCATCAACCATGCGATCAACCGCAATGCGCTGGCCACGCAATTGGTGGGTGGCGAAGCCAAACCCCTGCAGGTTGCCTGTTATCCAGGCCAGTTCGGCTGCGATACTACCGCAGCCACGGTCTACAACTATGACCCGGCCAAGGCCAAGGCGCTGCTCGCCGAAGCCGGTTACCCAAATGGCTTCGAGACAGAAATCTTCGCTTATCGCGACCGTGATTACGTCGAAGCCATCATCGGCAACCTGCGCGCCGTGGGCATCAACGCCAAGCTGCGCTACTTGAAGTACGCCGCCCTGCGCGATCAGCAACGTGGTGGCAAGGTACCCATGTCGTTTCAGGCCTGGGGCTCGTTCTCGATCCTCGACACCTCGGCGTCGGCCGGTACCTGGTTCAAGGGCAACCCGGACGACAACATCAAGGACCCACAAGTCCAGGGCTGGTTGCAGACCGCCGACAATGCCCTCGACCCGCAAGTGCGCAAGGACAACTACCGCAAGGCGTTGCAGCGCATCAGCGAACAGGCCTATTGGGCGCCGCTGTTCAACTACTCGATGAACTACGCCTACACCTCCGAACTCGCGTTCACCCCGTACCCGGATGAGCTGCCGCGTTTCGTCGAGTCCACGTGGAAGTAATGCGCAAGCTGGCGGACTGATCCAAAGGTGCCGTAGCGCCTGGACTCGTCCCTGCCACAGACACGTCCTCACACATGTCACCCAATAGATATGAGGAAACTCGCCATGCTTGGATTCCTTCTGCGCCGTCTGGGCATCGCTATTTGCGTTGCCATTACCGTGTCGGTGATCAGCTTTTCTCTTTTGCATCTGTCCGGCGACCTGGCCACTGCCATTGGCGGACCGGAAGCCACTAGCGAACAGATCGAACAGATCCGCGTGCAGTACGGTTTGAACAAACCGCTACCGACCCAGTACTTCAACTGGCTGGGCGATTTGCTACGGCTGGACCTGGGCAATTCATTTTTCTTTCAGGAGTCGGTCTACAACCTCGTCGCCAGCCGCTTGCCGATTACCCTCGGGTTGGGCGCCATGGCGTTGGGCATCGCCTTGCTGGTGGCAATTCCCCTGGGCGTGCTGGCCGCGGTCAAACGCGACACCTGGGTTGACCGACTGGCCTTGAGCATTGCGGTGCTGGGTCAGGCAATGCCAAGTTTCTGGTTTGCGCTGATGTTGATCGTGGTGTTCGCGGTGACGCTCAAGTGGCTGCCGGTGTCCGGCAACTCGACGCTGCTGCACTTCGTCATGCCGGCCATTGCCCTGGGCTACTACGCGACTCCGGCAATCATGCGGCTGACCCGCGCCGGCATGCTTGATGTGCTCAGTTCCGATTACATTCGCACCGCCCGCGCCAAGGGCCTGCGCGCTGCCCGCGTGTTGTTCAAGCACGCACTGCGCAACGCCTTGATTCCGGTAGTCGCGCTGGCGGCGGTGGAGTTCGGCTTCATGCTCGGCGGTTCGGTGGTGATCGAAACCGTGTTTTCCCTGCAAGGCATCGGGCAACTCGCCTGGGACGCCATCGCCCGTGACGACTTCCCGGTGGTACAGGCCGTGGTCCTGCTGATTGCGGTGATCTACATCATCCTCACCTTGCTGGCCGATGTGCTCAACGCACTGCTCGACCCGCGCATTCGCGTGCGCTAGGAGGCTTACATGAGCACCCCCACCACCCTCACGATCAATGACTACCTGCCACCACCGAGCAGCCTGAGCCGAGTACTTGGCAAGAGCTTTCGTCATCGTGGTTTCGCCATCGGCGCGGTGTTGTTGCTGATCATCTTCGCTGGCGCACTGTTCGCGCCGTGGTTGGCACCTTACGACCCTTATGCGCAAGACGTGATGCTGCGCATGAAACCGCCGGTATGGATGGCCCACGGCACCTGGGAGTACGTCCTTGGCACCGACAAGCTGGGCCGTGATTACCTGTCACGACTGCTCTACGGCGCACGTATTTCGCTGTTCATCGGGATTGCGGCGGCGCTGATTTCCGGCTTTATCGGCACCGTCATGGGGCTGTTGGCGGGTTACTACGGCGGCAAGGTCGATGCATTTATCAGCTACCTGATCACCACCCGGCTGGCGATGCCGGTCGTGATGGTCGCACTGGCCTCGGCCTCGCTGATGGGCGGCTCACTGAAAGTGGTCATCGTGCTGCTCGGCTGCCTGTTATGGGATCGCTTCGCGGTGGTGGTCAGGGCTTCGGTGCAACAGATTCGCGATGCTGAATATGTGGCGTCGGCCCAGGCGCTTGGCTGCTCGACCCTGCGCATTCTGGTCAGTGAAATTCTGCCCAATCTGGTCGGTGCACTGATCGTCGTCGCGACGCTGGAAATGGCCCACGCGATCCTGCTGGAGTCGGCACTGTCGTTCCTCGGGGTTGGTGTGCAGCCGCCGACGCCGTCCTGGGGTTTGATGATCGCTGAAGGCAAACCCTACATGTTCTTTTCCCCGTGGGTCATCGCCATTCCCGGCGTCGCCCTGATGATTCTGGTGCTGGGCATCAACCTGGTCGGCGACGGCCTGCGCGATCTGATCCTGCCCGACGGCCGTAACTGATAGACGGCCGTAACTAAAGAGGGTACCGAACATGGCACTACTCCATGTGGAAAACCTGCGCGTGGACATTCCAATGGGCAACAGCCCGACACCGGATGACATGCTGCATGCCGTGCGCGGTCTGAATTTTGAAGTCGAGCGCGGTGAAATGCTGTGCATCGTCGGCGAATCCGGCTGCGGCAAATCCCTGACCTCACTGGCGCTGATGGACCTGTTGCCACGCAAGGCCAAACGCACCGCGTCACGGCTGACGCTGGACGGTATCGACATGCTAAACCAGAGCGAGCGGCGCATGTGCGACCTGCGCGGCAACCGTCTGGCGATGATCTTCCAGGAACCGATGACCTCGCTGAACCCCGCCTACAGCATTGGCGATCAGCTCAGCGAAGTACTGACTCAGCATCGCAAGGTGTCGCGCAAGGATGCCCTGGCTCGCGCCGCGCAGATGCTGGAGAAAGTCGGGATCAGCAATGCGACCGAGCGCTTGCGTCAGTATCCGCATCAATTGTCTGGCGGTTTGCGCCAGCGGGTAATCATCGCCATGGCGTTGATGTGCGAACCGGACCTGATCATCGCAGATGAGCCAACCACGGCACTGGACGTGACTATTCAAGCGCAGATCCTGCGCTTGATTCGCGACATTCAGAAAGAACTCGGCCTGGCGGTGATCTTTATCACCCACGACCTTGGGTTGGTGGCACGGATCGCCGATCGGGTCGCAGTGATGTATGCCGGGGAAATCGTCGAAACCGCCCCTGCCCTGCAACTGTTCGAGAACCCGCAGCATCCTTACACCCGCGGTCTGCTGGCGAGTATTCCAATCCCTGGCCGGACTAAACCGGGTGAGGCGCTGGGTTCGATTCCGGGCCTTGTGCCGAGTCTGGTAGGCGAACAGCAAGGTTGTGCGTTCCGCAATCGTTGCAGCCAGGCGACACCGGACTGCGCGCAAAACATCCCCGAAGTCGAACAGGACGGACACATGGCGCGCTGCCTGCTCGCCGCACCGAACCCGGCACCGATTCGCCTTCAGGAGCGTGCAAGGTCATGAAAAAAGACATCGCTTTAGAGCTGTGTGACATCCGCCGCGAGTTTCGGATCAACAAGGGCTTTTTCAAACCCGCCGCCACCCTGAAGGCCGTGGACGGCGTTTCCCTGCGCCTGATGCGTGGCGAGACCCTGGGTCTGGTAGGCGAGTCCGGTTGCGGCAAAAGTACCCTGGCCAAGATGCTGCTCGGTCTGTTGCCGCCTACCAGCGGCGATGTGCTGGTCAATGGCAAACATCTGGCGGCGACTGATCGCAAGGAAATGTCCCGGCATATTCAGCCGATTTTCCAGGACCCCTACTCCTCGCTGAACCCACGCAAGACCCTGCGCGAAATCGTCACCCTGCCGCTGATCGTGCATGACATCGGCAGCACCGCCGAGCGACGCAAGAAGACCGAAGAGATGCTTGATGTGGTCGGCCTGCCCAAGCGGGTGATCGACAGCTACCCGAGCCAGCTGTCTGGCGGGCAACGCCAGCGGGTGGCGATTGCACGGGCGCTGATCATGCGCCCTGATGTATTGATCTGCGACGAGCCCACATCAGCGCTGGATGTGTCGGTGCAGGCGCAGATCCTCAATCTGCTGCAGGACCTCAAGCGCGAATTCGGCCTGACCTATCTGCTGATCAGCCATAACCTGGCGGTCATCGAACACCTCGCAGACCGGGTCGCAGTGATGTATCTGGGGCGCATCGTCGAGGAACGCACTCGCGAATCGTTGTTCGCCAACCCCGGCCACCCTTATACCCGCGCCTTGCTGGATTCGGTGCTCACGCCCGATCCGCGCTTGGGCATTCCTGAAATCGGCCTGCACGGCACCTTCCCCAACCCCATGTCACCGCCGTCCGGTTGCGCCTTTCATCCGCGCTGCCCGAGCTGCTTCGCCCCCTGCACAACGGCCTATCCGGCCAATGGTCCGCTTATCGGCGGCAACGTGCGTTGCCACCTTCACGACAATTCTGCCCAAACACTGGAGCTTATCCACTCATGAGTCGTTCACTGGCCATCAGCAACACCACAGAGCAATTCGACAACGGCGATTTTTTTAATCTGCTCGAACGTAGCGTCGCCTTGCACACCGAAAGCCAGGCAGCGGACAGCCAGCCCGAGCTGTATCGCTACCTCAATGATTTCATCACCCCGCATGTCGAGGCGATGGGCTTCAGCGTCATGGTCTATAACAACCCGGTGGCAGAACGCGGCCCCTTCCTGATCGCCACACGCATTGAACATCCAGAACTGCCGACCGTGCTCAGCTACGGCCACGGTGATGTGGTGCGCGGCTATGAAGCGCAATGGCGTGAAGGCTTGTCGCCGTGGCAAGTCACGGTCGAAGGCGATCGCTGGTACGGCCGCGGCACGGCGGATAACAAAGGCCAGCACCTGATCAACCTGACCGCGCTGGAGCAAACGCTCAAGGCTCGCGACGGCAAGCTGGGTTTCAATGTCAAGCTGCTGTTGGAAATGGGCGAAGAAGAAGGCTCGCCGGGCTTGAATGCGTTCTGTGCCGCACACAGTAAAGAGCTCGCGGCGGATGTTTTCATCGCCTCGGACGGCCCGCGTCTTGCGGCATCACGCCCGACGATTTTTCTCGGCTCACGCGGTGTATTCAACTTCGAGCTGGTGGTCAATTTGCGCGAAGGCGCTCATCACTCCGGCAACTGGGGCGGGTTGCTGGCCAACCCCGGCATTATTCTGGCCAATGCCATCGCGAGCATGGTCGATGAACACGGTCGGGTGAAAGTTGCGGGCCTGATGCCCGAGACACTGCCGGAGCCGGTTCGACAGGCACTGGCCGATATTGACGTCGGTGGCGGACCGGGCGATCCGGAAATCGACGCCAACTGGGGTAACCCGCAGCTCTCGCTGAGCGAAAAGGTGTTCGGCTGGAACACCCTCGACGTCATCGCCTTCAAGACCGGCAACCCGGACGCCCCTGTGCATGCTATCCCTGGCAAGGCCAACGCCCACTGCCATATCCGCTTCGTGGTAAACAGCGACTACACGACCTTTATCCCGGCTGTACGTGCCCACCTGGATGCTCATGGTTTCAGTAATGTCGAGGTCAAGCAAAGCCGCATCGATGTGATGCATGCCACTCGGCTGGATCCGCAAAGCCCGTGGGTCAGTTGGGCGCTCAGCTCCCTGGCACAGACCACCGGCAAAAAGCCTGCGCTGCTGCCAAACCTCGGCGGCTCGCTGCCCAACGACGTGTTCGCGGACGTGCTCGGCCTGCC
This sequence comes from Pseudomonas sp. 14P_5.3_Bac1, assembly GCF_025466135.1. NCBI lineage: Bacteria > Pseudomonadati > Pseudomonadota > Gammaproteobacteria > Pseudomonadales > Pseudomonadaceae > Pseudomonas > Pseudomonas sp. 14P_5.3_Bac1. The sequence goes on from NZ_JANLOF010000090.1 coordinate 24,997, forward strand.
AACATTGTGGGTGCCGCACTCGTACCCTGCATGCTCGCAACATGCGCCGAACGAGCACTTGCTGGCACCGGTGGTCAAGGAAAGCCTGCAAATCATGGCCGGGCTGTTCTGGGACCTGGGCAACGACGCGGCACGCCTGACCCAGGAACATCAGTTACGGGAGCAAGCGCAATGAGCGCCTCTGCGCAACAGGCGCTGGACTGGCTGGCTGACCAGCGCCAAGCCATGGAAACGCTGCTGCAGCGTATCGTCGACACCGACTCCAACAGCTATGACAAGGCGGGCGTCGACGCTGTGGGCGCGCTGCTCGCGGCTGAACTGGAAGCCGACGGCATCCTGCTCAAGCGCATACCGGTCGATGGTTTTGGCGACGTGATGCTCGCCGAAGTGCCAGGCGAATCTGGAAAGCCGGTGTTGCTGCTGGGCCATCGCGACACGGTTTTCCCCAAAGGTACCACCACGACTCGCGGCTATAGCCGCGACACCCATTTCGCCTATGGCCCCGGTGTTGCCGATATGAAAGGCGGCCTGGTGCTCAATTGCTTCGCCCTCAAGGCACTCAAGCGCGCCGGTCGGTTGCCCTATCCGGTGCAGGTTCTGTACACCGGTGACGAAGAAATCGGCTCCGGCAGCGCCAGAACCCATATCGAAAAGGCCGCCCGGGCCGCCCGCGCCGTGCTCAATACCGAGCCCGGCCGGGCCAGCGGTAACGTGGTCAGCGCACGCAAGGGCGGTGCCACGCTGATCATCGAAGTCAGCGGCCGCGCGGCGCATGCGGGGGTCAACCATGCCGACGGAGCCAGCGCGATCGAGGCCCTGGCGCGCAAGATTGTCAAGCTCCATGCCTTGACCGATTACCCGGCAGGCATCACCACGAACGTAGGCCTGATATCCGGTGGCACCTCCAGCAACACCGTCGCGCCTAGCGCCTACGCCCGGCTGGACGTGCGCTTCATCGAACTCAAGCACTGGGACCAGATCTTCACCGCAATCCAGGCCATCGTCGCAGAAGAAGAACTGATCGGTACCAGCGCCGTCCTCAAGGAAGCGACAACCTTTCTACCGATGGAAGCACATCACAGCGAACGCCTGCTGCACATCTACCAGCAAAAAGCGCTGGCGCTGGGTTTCAGCGTCGAAGGCGAGTTCACCGGCGGTTGCGCCGACTCCGGATTCACCGCCAGCCTGGGCATTCCAACCCTGTGTGGCCTGGGCCCAGTGGGTGGCAAGGTCCACACTGATCGTGAATACCTGGAACTGGACACGCTGGTGCCTCGCGCCCTGGCGTTGGTGGCGACCATTCTGGCTGTCGGCGACAGCGTTTGAGGTAATGGGTCTCTACGAATCGCCGGGGTCAAGGTATCAGACAGGCCCGTAGGCAACTTCTGCTGGTGTCGGGTATCACTTCAAGGTGGCGCGAATGGTTCACTCGGGCGAGGCTTTTAACCTGTTCTACTGCCGCAATGACGGAACGTTCAGCCGCCTCGTCGGGTGCTATCGGGTAGATGCATGACTGACCAATGGAAAGGTCGTGCAATAAACGCTCATCAAGTTCACCGAGTACCACAAAGCAGTAGTCACTCTTGGCCACTCGCACTTCGACGCGTTTGCCAGGCGCGGCGTTCACCGTATCGACATGGATCAGCGCAACATTGTCAAAACAGCTGAAACCCTGATGGATCAAATCAATATGGTCGCTATCAAGTCCGCACACGATGACCACGATACGCGTGCAATTTGAAGGCTCGCGCACCCACTTCATTGCGTGGGTACGACAATCGGCAGCTTGGCTCATATGCGTTGCCTTTCTTGTTGCAACAGGCGGGTTGACGAGGGCATTGGTTAAATCACGCCCCGCGCCTGCAACAGGCTTTTCGCCAAGCTGCGGGCCGCCGATAACACCTCTTCAACCTGTTGATCCATCGCCGCCGTGGATGAGGCTATTTTTCCAAGTTCGACGACGCGCAGCGGGTGGCCGCAGACGGATCCCAGCCAGGTCAGGCCAGACACCATGCCAACTTCGACATCCAGTAAAAAGCTTCCGTGGGAGACGGAGCACAACAGTTGGCTGACGAAACACGCATCGCCCCCGGCAGAGTTCTCCGGGCTAGACCCGACCCGTAACCAGTCGACCCTCAACGCCTCGGATTGCTTGATGGCTAGATAAGCCACCTGGTCCCAGTCATCTATCGCTACGTGCAGCTTGTCGATCATGTATTGGGGCAACGCGGCGCTGGTAACGATGACCACTCCGGCATCCGCCGAAGGTTGCTTGATCCAGACTGCAGATTGCGATATCGCATGCATGGCGGTACTCCCGGCGGTTTGGTAGGAGCCACTTGCTCCGGACGGCGATCTGACGATGAGGTCGTGACATTCAATATTGATGCCGACTGACCCACCGCTCCGTGAACAAGCTCGCTCCTACAGGTGATTGGCGTTAATCAGCCGTTGCGGAACAGGAAGCTATAGGCATTCAGCGCAGGCGCCCCACCCAGGTGCGCGTAAAGCACTTTCGAACCTTCGGGGAACTCGCCACGGCGGACCATTTCAATCATCCCGTGCATGGATTTGCCCTCGTACACCGGATCGGTCAGCACACCTTCCAGGCTCCCGCACAGGCGAATGGCTTCCAGCGTACCGTCGTTAGGCAAACCGTATTCCGGATAGGCGAAGCGTGTGTCGAGCACCACATCCTCTTCGGTGATCTCGCGGCCCAATTCCACCAGTTCTGCGGTGTGCCGGGCGATACGCAGGATCTGTGCCTTGGTTTTCTCTGGCTTGGCCGAGGCATCAATGCCGATAACGTTCTTCGAACGGCCGTCCGCAGCGAAACCGACGACCATACCGGCCTGGGTACTGCCGGTCACGGAGCAGACCACGATGTAGTCGAACTTGAACCCCAGTTGTTTTTCCTGCTCCCGTACCTCCTCGGCAAAGCCGACAAACCCAAGGCCGCCGTAGGGATGTTCGGAACACCCCGCAGGGATCGGAAAGGGTTTGCCGCCCCGCTCCACCACATCGTTCATGGCCTTCTCCCAGCTGGGCCGGATGCCAATGTCGAACCCGGCGGCGTCCAGCCGTACATCCGCACCCATGATGCGCGACATCTCGATATTGCCGACGCGGTCATACACCGCATCGGAGTAGTTCACCCAGTTTTCCTGGACCAGCACACACTTCATGCCCAGATGGGCAGCGACGGCGGCGACCTGACGGGTCTGGTTCGACTGTATCCCGCCGATGGACACCAGGGTGTCGCAGCCCTGTTCGAGTGCTTCGGGAATCAGGTATTCGAGCTTGCGCGTCTTGTTGCCGCCAAAGGCCAGGCCACTGTTGCAGTCTTCGCGTTTGGCATACAACTCGACCTTGCCGCCCAGGTGTTCGCTGAGGCGTTTCAAAGGCGTGATGGGAGAAGGACCGAAGGTCAGCGGATAACGTTTAAAACGATTCAAGTTCATGACTCTGCTCCTTGTTTATTGAGTATCCAAGCGCCAGACCGAAAGGCAAAAGAGGCTGCGTTCCAGGCTCTTTCAGAGGGGCTTCGATGAGTTCAATATTAAGAAGAGTTCGAAAAATATGTGTTGCAAATTTCTATTAAATAAAGAAACATAATTTTTCACAAGAAACACTAAACATACTTTAATTGCGTATAAATCCATATGAACGCAACAAATACTCAAGTGAAGCAGGGCAAAACAGTCGCGTTGCCGCAGCCGCTGGATCGAACCGACCGCGCCATTCTCAAGACCCTGCAGCGAGATGCTTCCATCTCCAACGTGGCGCTTGCAGAGAAGGTGAAATTGAGTGCACCGGCTTGCCTCAGGCGCGTCGAACGGCTCAAACAGGCCGGCCTGATCAAGGGCATCGTCGCCCTGCTGGACAATGAAGCGCTGGATGCGGGGATGGTGGTCTTGATCGGCGTGGTACTGGACCGCTCCACACCGGAATCCTTCGCTGCATTCGAGGCGGCGGCACAAAAAGTGTCCGGCTGCATGGAGTGCCATGTGGTGACAGGGGAGTTCGACTACTTCATGTTGCTGCGCACCAAGGACAGCAACAGTTTCAACCGGCTCCATGCGGAGCAATTGCTTTACCTGCCCGGGGTTCGCCAGATTCGCTCGTTCATGGGGTTGCGCCAGGTCTTGTCGACAACCCACATTCCCCTTTGAGGTTCAAATTAGCCCGAGCAGCCGTCGGTCAGCAATCCGGTGCCCCAGAAATATCAGCGCCCATCAAAGAGCGACGTGATGTCCGCATCCAATAGCAGGTCAGCTGTCGACCCTCGGCCAAAGAAGACACATAAAGAAGCCTTACTTTTCGTCAACTTTTTACTTCGGAACTCATGCCAGCGATAGGCAACCGCTTCAAACGTGTTGTTGGCGGCGTGAGAGGCTTTCTGCCGCTCGGCGCGACGATGTTGAGCGGGGATCGATATTGTTGGCCACCAGCGCATGTGCAGCCTCCCTCCGCTGGCGAGCCTCCTTGAGACTGACGCCTGGATAGATGCCGAGGGAAATACGCCATTGCTTGTCATGCCAATAGAAACGGAAATGCCAGCGCTTCGAACCCGTCGGTGGCACTTGCATAGATAAGCCATCCTCATCGGTTAACGTATAAGGCTTGCTGGCGGGCTTAGCTTGCTTGATCGCTGTATCTGTCAGCGCCATCAGACACCTCCTTTTGCATCAAGGAGGGGAATACAACTCAGCGGTAGACGGACCAATACGAAAATTGATGCGCAAGGAATCTTAAAAGGCTGTGCCAGCGGTGTACTTAAATGTGCACTTAAAACCGTGGCTGGAGATGGATTCCAGTGGAATTCAGAAAACGAAAAAAGCGGCTCAAGGCCGCTATTTCCGTGGCTTCCAGGCGCTCAATGGGCCTTAGTGGAAGCAAATATGGCGCAGCGGACGGGACTCGAACCCGCGACCCCCGGCGTGACAGGCCGGTATTCTAACCGACTGAACTACCGCTGCGCGTAACACTTTGAAGCGAATGGTGGGTGATGACGGGATCGAACCGCCGACCCTCTGCTTGTAAGGCAGATGCTCTCCCAGCTGAGCTAATCACCCTTCACTTTCGGTGTGGGCGGCATCATACACCAAAAATTCGCAATGTCTTGATTTAAATGCACTTTATTTGAAATATTTTCTCAAGCGCAGCGCACGCCCCCGGAAAACCGGGCTTCTGGCCCGCAAACGCGAGTCTATTGCGAGCTGGGCCCCAAGGCAGATTTCTTCGACGGACGCCTGAGCGCCAGCGCGGCCTATTTCGAAATCCACGAAAACAATCGCTCGGTGTCCGACGACGATTACAACACCCAGACGCCAGCCCCGCCCCACTATGCATTCAAAGGCACCAAGGCGGTGACCAAGGGTTATGAACTGGAAACAACTGGCGACCTGGCGCCGGGCTGGCAGTTGCAGGCCGGCTATACCCACAAGATCGTGCGTGATGACCAGGACGCAAAAATCTCCACCTACAAACTCAAGGCCAACCTGGACAAGTTGACCGTCGGCGGTGGCGTGCGCTGGGATTTCTAACCGGCCAATAAAAAACGCCGCCGATCATCGGAAATGATCGGCGGCGTTTTTTGAGGTTTCGCACACCCCAGACAGCAAAAAGCCCGCTCAATGAGCGGGCTTTCTGTGGTGACCTGGCGTTCAGCGTTCCAGGTTACCGAATATGGCGCAGCGGACGGGACTCGAACCCGCGACCCCCGGCGTGACAGGCCGGTATTCTAACCGACTGAACTACCGCTGCGCGTAACACTTGAAGCGAATGGTGGGTGATGACGGGATCGAACCGCCGACCCTCTGCTTGTAAGGCAGATGCTCTCCCAGCTGAGCTAATCACCCTTCGTTTCGGTGTGGCGCGCATTCTACGGAGCGACCCTAGGTCTGGCAAGCACTTTCTTAAATCTTTTTTTTCAGCCCTTCCAATAGCTTAGGCAGGGTTGGCCTCGAGCGCTATCAAGAGAATAATGCCCCCCTTTGTATAAAGGAGAGACTCACCCCATGTGGTTCAAGAACCTGCTTATCTATCGCCTGACCCAAGATCTGCCTGTTGATGCCGAGGCGTTGGAAGCGGCCATGGCCACCAAACTGGCGCGCCCTTGTGCGAGCCAAGAGTTGACCACTTACGGTTTCGTCGCCCCTTTTGGTAAAGGTGAAGACGCTCCCCTGGTTCACGTCAGCGGTGACTTCCTGCTGATCGCCGCGCGCAAGGAAGAACGCATCCTGCCGGGTAGCGTGGTGCGCGACGCAGTCAAAGAGAAAGTCGAAGAGATCGAAGCAGAGCAAATGCGCAAGGTCTATAAAAAGGAACGCGACCAGATCAAGGATGAAATCATCCAGGCCTTCCTGCCGCGCGCCTTTATCCGTCGCTCGTCGACCTTCGCCGCCATCGCGCCGAAGCAAGGCCTGATCCTGGTCAACTCAGCGAGCCCCAAGCGCGCCGAAGACCTACTGTCGACCCTGCGTGAAGTGATCGGCACCCTGCCCGTTCGCCCGCTCACGGTAAAAACCGCGCCAACCGCGATCATGACCGACTGGGTCACCACGCAGAAACCGGCCGATGACTTCTTCGTCCTCGACGAATGCGAACTGCGCGACACCCATGAAGACGGCGGCATTGTGCGCTGCAAGCGCCAGGACCTGACCGGTGAAGAAATCCAGCTGCACTTGACCACCGGCAAAGTCGTGACCCAACTGTCACTGGCCTGGCAGGACAAGTTGTCCTTCATGCTCGACGACAAGATGACCGTCAAGCGCCTGAAGTTCGAAGACCTGCTGCAAGACCAGGCCGAACAGGACGGCGGCGACGAAGCCCTGGGCCAACTGGACGCCAGCTTTACCCTGATGATGCTGACGTTCGGCGAATTTCTGCCGGCATTGGTTGAAGCGCTGGGCGGCGAAGAAACCCCACAAGGCATCTAAACGCAACACAGGCCTTATACGGGCACGGTCAATGTGGGAGCTGGCTTGCCTGCGATAGCATCACCTGGGTGTTACTGACAAACCGAGGTGCCTGCATCGCAGGCAAGCCAGCTCCCACATTTGATCGCGTTGCTCCCCCGAACACTCTAATAACAAGGACATCCTCATGCGCGCACTCGCCGCCTTGAGCCGCTTCGTCGGCAATACCTTCGCCTACTGGGTGTTGATTTTCGCGGTGCTCGCCTTCCTCGAGCCCGGCTGGTTCATTGGCCTGAAAGGCGCCATTGTGCCGCTGCTGGGCCTGGTGATGTTTGGCATGGGGCTGACCTTGAAACTTGAAGATTTCGCCGAGGTTGCCCGCCATCCGTGGCGTGTGGCCCTGGGCGTGATCGCGCACTTTGTGATCATGCCGGGCGTGGCATGGTTGCTGTGCCAGGCCTTCCACCTGCCGCCGGAAATTGCCGTCGGCGTGATCCTCGTCGGGTGCTGCCCAAGCGGCACCTCGTCCAACGTGATGACCTGGCTGGCCCGTGGTGACCTGGCGTTGTCGGTGGCGATTGCTGCAGTCACCACCCTTCTCGCCCCACTGCTCACGCCGGCGCTGATCTGGCTGCTGGCATCAGCCTGGCTGCCGGTGTCGTTCATGGAGTTGTTCTGGTCGATCCTGCAAGTGGTGCTGCTGCCGATCGTGCTCGGCGTGGTCGCACAACGGGTGCTCGGCGAGCGCGTGCGCCATGCGGTGGACGTGCTGCCATTGGTGTCGGTGGTGAGCATCGTGATCATCGTTGCGGCCGTGGTGGCGGCGAGTCAGGCCAAGATCGCTGAATCAGGCCTGTTGATCATGGCCGTGGTGATGCTGCACAACAGCTTCGGCTACTTGCTGGGTTACTTCACCGGCCGGTTATTCAAACTGCCACTGGCCCAGCGCAAGTCGCTGGCACTGGAAGTCGGCATGCAGAACTCCGGGCTGGGCGCCGCGTTGGCCAGTGCGCATTTTTCGCCATTGGCGGCGGTACCCAGTGCGCTGTTCAGCGTCTGGCACAATATTTCCGGGGCGTTGCTGTCGACTTACTTCCGCCGCATGAGCGAAAAGGAAGACCGCCGCGTACTGGAAAACACGCCGCAAACTTGATCACCTGATCGATATTGGGCACTCTACCGAGCTTCGCGGGGACGACCCCGCGACGCTGTCGAGCGCTATTCCAGGGGACGACCCCACTTTTAGAAGAGAGGTCATCATGTCCTGGATCATCCTGTTTTTTGCCGGGCTGTTTGAAGTGGGCTGGGCAGTCGGCTTGAAGTACACCGATGGTTTCAGCAAGCCATTGCCCACCGCCCTGACGATTGCCGCCATGGCCATCAGCCTCGGCCTGCTGGGCCTTGCCATGAAAGAACTGCCGCTGGGCACCGCCTATGCCATCTGGACCGGTGTCGGCGCGGTGGGCACGGTGATCGCCGGGATCATCCTGTTTGGCGAGTCCATGGCGCTGTTCCGGTTGGCCAGTGTGGCGTTGATTATCTGCGGGCTGATTGGCCTTAAGATTAGCGCCTAATTCACTGTCGCTATCGCAGGCAAGCCCGCTCCCACATTAAACCGCGTTCGCTTGAACAACTCGGTCAACTGTGGGAGCGGGCTTGCTCGCGAAGAGGCCCGGACAGTCAGTAAAAAACTACCTGACACTCCCGCGCAACACCCCCACCCGCTCCTGCAACTGCGCAGGCGTCGCGGCCTCGACCGTCACCGGCTCACCCGCCACCAGCACCACCCGCGACCAGATCCGGTGAAAGAACCCCTTGTTCGGATCGCGACTGAAAAAACTACCCCACAAGCCCTGCAACGCCATGGGAATCACCGGCACCGGCGTCTCTTCCAGAATGCGCGTCACGCCCCCGCGGAACTCATTCATCTCACCGTCCCCGGTGAGCTTGCCTTCCGGAAAAATGCACACCAACTCGCCTTCCTTCAGGTAGTGGGCAATCCGCGCGAAGGCCTTTTCGTAGATCTGGATATCCTCGTGACGCCCGGCAATCGGAATCGCCCCCGCAGTGCGGAAGATAAAATTGAGCACCGGCAAACGGTAGATCTTGTAGTACATGACAAAGCGAATCGGCCGACGCACTGCACCGCCGATCAACAGCGCATCGACAAACGACACGTGGTTGCACACCAGCAACGCCGCGCCCTCATCCGGAATCAGCTCGAGGTTGCGGTGCTCCACGCGGTACATGGAATGGCTGAGCAGCCAGATCATGAAACGCATGGTGAACTCGGGGACGATTCTGAAGATGTAGGTGTTGACCGCGATATTGAGCAGCGACACCACCAGAAACAACTCGGGAATCGACAGCTTGGCCACGCTCAACAGCAGGATCGACACGATGGCCGACACCACCATGAACAGCGCATTGAGAATGTTGTTGGCCGCGATCACCCGCGCACGCTCGTTTTCGGCGGTGCGCGACTGGATCAGCGCATACAGCGGCACGATATAGAAGCCGCCGAACACGCCCAGGCCGAGGATATCGAACAACACCCACCAGGCCTGGCCGTAGCCGAGTACGCCGAGCCAGTCATGCTCCTGAGCACTCTGCGGGAAGCCGCCGGAGTGCCACCACAGCAGCAGCCCGAACACTGTCAGGCCAAATGAGCCAAAGGGCACCAGGCCGATTTCCACCTTACGCCCGGAGAGCTTTTCACAGAGCATCGAGCCCAGAGCGATACCGACCGAGAACACCGTGAGGATCAAGGTCACCACAGTTTCATCGCCGTACAACCACTCCTTGGCGTAGGCCGGGATTTGCGTCAGGTAGATCGCGCCGACAAACCAGAACCACGAGTTGCCGACAATCGAACGTGACACCGCCGGGGTCTGCCCCAGGCCCAGGCGCAGGGTGGCCCACGATTCGCTGAATATGTTCCAGTTCAGGCGCAGCCCTGGGGTAGACGCCGCCGCGCGCGGAATGCTGCGGCTGGCCAAGTAACCCAGCACTGCCACACCGACAATTGCCACGGCCACGATCGGTGCGTAATGGGTCGAAGACATCATGATCCCGGCGCCAATGGTGCCGACCAGGATCGCCAAAAACGTGCCCATTTCCACCAGACCATTACCGCCCACCAACTCATCGTCGTGCAGGGCCTGGGGCATGATCGAATACTTCACCGGCCCGAACAGCGCCGAGTGCGTGCCCATGGCAAACAGCGCCAGCAGCATCAGCTCCAGGTGATTGAACAGGAACCCGGTGGCGCCGACGCTCATGATCACGATCTCACCGATCTTGATCGCGCGGATCAACGCGTCCTTGTTGAATTTCTCGCCGAATTGCCCCGCCAGCGCCGAGAACAGGAAGAACGGCAGGATAAACAACAACGCGCACAGATTGACCCAGATCGAGCGGTCACCGTCGATGGTGAGCTTGTAGAGAATGGCCAGGATCAGCGATTGCTTGAAGATGTTGTCGTTGAAGGCGCCCAGCAACTGGGTGATGAAAAACGGCAGGAAACGCCGTGTGCGCAGCAAGGTAAATTGCGAGGGGTGGCTCATCGTCCGTGTTCCTGCGTGGCCTGGTAGGCTTGATTGCCGGTTTTTTATAAAAAGACAGGCCACGACTTTACCTAATCCCGCTTACTTATTCCCTAGTCCTGCAATGCATGGCGATACAAAAAGCTCCCCTTTGTAGGCGCCCTGCACAGTGCGCGTGGCAACGATCAGCCACATCAGCGCCAACGCCACCACCAGCACGCACCCGAACACACTGAAGAACCCGAGGTGCAGCAGGCTCGCAAGCTTCAGTGTGGCCAAGGCATAAACCCCCAGCGGGAAGGTAAAACCCCACCAGCCCAGGTTGAACGGAATGCCGGCGCGCAGGTAACGCAGGGTGATCAACACGGCGATCAGCATCCACCACAGGCCAAAGCCCCACAGGGTAATGCCGGCCACCAGGCCGAGGCCGTTGGCCATCTCCCCTGCGCCTGGCAAACCGTTGGCCGCGAAGATCGCCGGTGCGTCGCCACCCAGCAACAACATACCCAATGCACCGGTGCCGATAGGGCCGAGGGCCAGCCAGCTGGACGCGGCCATGTTGGCGTGAGGCAGTTTGTGCAAGGCCATGCGCAGCATCAGGATGGTCAGGATGCTGAAGGCTACCGGCAGGGAAAACGCCCACAGCACATAGCTGGTCACCAGCATCACCAGTTGCGAGTGAGCGTCGGCCAAGTGCGGCGCCAGCAGGCCACCGCTGGCGGCAGCGACTTCAGCGGCGACCACCGGCAACAGCCACACCGCGGTCATCTGATCGATGCTGTGCTGCTGACGCGTGAACATCATGAATGGGATCAGCACGCCGCAGGCCAGGGCCATCGCCACGTCCAGCCACCATAAGGCTTCGGCCAACGGCACCACATCGGCGCCCCAGCGCGGCAGCCCAAACAGCAGCAAGCCATTGATAATCGTCGCCAGGCCCATGGGGATGGTGCCAAAGAACATCGAGACGGTGGAGTGCCCGAAAATCCGCCGCGCCTCGTGGAAAAACATCAGCCAGCGGGCCGCGTACAACACGCTGAACAGCACGAACAGGCCGACGGTGAACATCCACAGCCCTTCGGCAATGGTGTGCAAGCCGGGCAAGCGGGTCGGCACTTGGGCCAGCGCAAGGGCCAGCACGCCAGTGCCCATGGTGGCGGCAAACCAGTTGGGCGTGAACTGGCGAATCACTTCCCGTGGACGGGCCAGGTGACTGAAGGGTTTGTAGGTGATGGCAGTTGAGCAGGTCATGTTGGCAATCCTCTTCCTCGCATGAGGTTGAGATCATCATAGAACCGGATTGAATATCTATATAACGGGTAATATCTCTATCTGTTATCTACTTAGCCAATATAGACACTCGAGCTAAACCGTTGCCTTGGCTCGCGCCGCCCCCTGGATCAGCAAGCCTGCCAGCGCGCCGAGCGCCAATACGATGAGCACTGCGCCATAACCATCGGTGGTGGCGATCAGGCCAAACACGCGGCTCAGGTTGCCCGCCAGCAGGGCCGGCACGCAGAACGCCAGGTAGCTCAGCACATAAAAAGCCGACATCAGCCCGGCCCGCTCATGGGGTAACGCCAGGCTGACGATACTGCGCACACTGCCCATGAACCCGCCGCCGAAACCGAAGCCTGCAATCACACTGGCACCAAAGAACAGCCACAGGCTGGCGCTCTGCACCGCAACCAGCAACAACGCCACGCCCACCGCCAGCAGGACCGCGGAGAGACGCATGACCTTGTCTGCCGGGTGCTCGCGCAGGCTGTAAATCATCACCGCACCGCTTAAGGTCACGACTGCAACCAGGCCGCCGCCGATCAAGTGTGAGGTCGAACCGGTCGCCGCCCGCACCAGCGAAGGCGCCAGGGATGAAAAGAACCCGCCCAGCGCCCACACCGCCACATTCAGCGGCATCGCCAGCCACAAGGCCCGACGCGCCTGCGCGGGGACATGCAGGGTGGGCGCCAGCGACCTCAAGGCACCCGGCAGGCGGCTGACGGTTTCCGGCAAGCGCCACACATAAAGCGCCTGCAGCACCATCAGGCCCAGCAGCGTGAAGTAGATCAATTGGGTCGGGCGTGGCGCGTATTCCACCAGCAAGCCACTGCCCAAGGCACCGCAGGCCATGCCCAACAGCGGCGCGAGGCTATTGAGCATCGGCCCGCGCAGGCGGTCGGTGTCCAACAGCGTTGCCGCCAACACTGCAGTTGCCGTGCCCGTGGCGAAACCTTGCAGCGCCCGAGCGGCAATCAGGTAGGCGGTGCTGTCAGCATTGATAAACAGCAGCATCGCCACAATATTCAGCAACAGCGCGGCGAAAATCACCGGCTTGCGCCCCACGTGGTCCGACAGCGAACCGACGGTCAACAGCGCCGCCAGCAAGCTCACGGCATATACCCCGAAGATCACCGTCAGCATTGCTGCGGAGAAATGCAGGTTGTCCTGATACACCTGATACAACGGCGTCGGCGCGCTGGACGCAGCCAGGAAGGTCAACATCGTGATGACCAGGAACGCCAGGCTGGAACGTTGAGAAATGACGCTAGACATGTGCACACTCCGCTAAAGCTAATATTTTGCTTTTGCAGAGTGTGCTACTCGCAAGCGCTTAAAGCAAATTCTTTGTGTTAAGGTTTTACGCATGGCGATTAAAGAAGGCCTTCGCCCGGGGGGCCGCAGTGCCCGGGTTCAAGAATCAGTGCATAACGCTGCGCGCGAATTGCTGGAAGCCCATGAGCGTTCCAGCGTTACCGTGCCGATGATCGCTGCGCGTGCGGGCGTCACGCCGTCGACCATCTACCGCCGCTGGGGCGATTTGTCTGCGCTGCTCGCCGACGTGGCGCTGGAACGCCTGCGCCCAGACAGTGAACCCGCCAACACCGGCAGCCTGCGCGGCGATTTGCGTGCGTGGGGCGAGCAATACCTGGACGAAATGAGTTCCGAGCTTGGGCGCAACATGATGCGCGACGTGCAGTGCAGCCATCCCCGGGACTACTGCAGCAACATCCTGATGGGCCAGATGCAGGTCATTCTCGACCGCTACCAGAGCACCCACGACGTACTGCCGAGCCTGGACCGGTTGCTCAACCTGATCGCCGCGCCCACGGTGTACCGCAGCCTGTTCGCCAGTGCGCCGCTGCCGGTTGAAGAACTGCATGAACTGATCGACCTGGCACTGAAAGGCTAAGGGCCCAGCGCCTGCAGAAAAGCAGCGCTTGGCAGTCTGACAGACCACCAGATCTTGAGAGCTAAACTCGATCAACTTGTGGGAGCGGGCTTGCTCGCGAAGGCGGTGGATCAGTCAACTCATGTGTAGCTGACACACCGCTTTCGCGGGCAAGCCCGCTCCCACATTTGGAGCTCAGTGCATCAGGTAGAGGTGTGTTGATCTGCTGTTGCCCTGCTTTTGCTTCTACCACTCAGGTCGGCTACCAGGCCGCCGTGCTCTGCTTTTGATCTTGCTCTTGATCTGACAGGCCCCGTCAACCACGCTGGCCGAACGCAGGTTTGAATCCGTGGGTAACCCGGCAGGACGCCGGGTTAGCCGCGTTGGGCCATGGATGGCCCGTCGCGGCGGCCCACGGATTCAAGCCTGCGTGAGGGCACACCGAGCCTAGGCGAGGTGCCGAGTGGTGGGGCAAAGACCTTTTGGTTACTTTTGGGGCGTTTGCCAAAAGTGACCCGCTGTAAGAGCGGAACCGCCAGCCGCCATTACCGCAGCAACGGATATGTACTCATATCCACCTAAACAAGCACCTAAAGACCGCCATCGCAGGCAAGCCAGCCCCCACACGGTTTTCGTGCATTCCATAAAAAAGGCCTCATAAAGAGGCCTTTTTTATTCCAACTAACTGCTTACGTTCGCATCCCGCGCCCGCTCACCAGCAACCGCGCGCAGCCGACATACAGCACCACGGTGGCCACCAGCATGAAGGTGATCGCCACGCTGATCTTGATATCCGACACGCCCAGGATGCCGTAGCGGAAGGCATTGACCATGTGCAGCACCGGGTTGGCCAGCGACACGGTCTGCCAAAACGGCGGCAGCAAGGTAATGGAGTAGAACACCCCGCCCAGGTAGGTCAGTGGCGTCAGCACGAAGGTCGGGATGATCGAAATATCATCGAAATTGCGCGCGAACACCGCGTTGATAAAGCCCAGCAGCGAGAAGATCGTCGCCGTCAGCACCACCACCAAAATGGTGACGCCCAGGTGATGCACTTGCAGATGAGTGAAGAACAGCGACAGCAAGGTCACGATCACGCCCACCATCAAGCCACGCAGCACACCGCCCAGGGTGTAGCCGATCAGGATGGTGTGCGGCGACACCGGCGACACCATCAATTCTTCGATGGAGCGCTGGAACTTGCTGCCGAAAAAGCTGGAGACCACGTTGCCGTAGGAGTTGGTGATCACCGACATCATGATCAGGCCCGGCACGATGTATTCCATGTAAGTGAAGCCACCCATGTCGCCGATCTGGCGGCCGATCAGGTTACCGAAGATCACGAAGTACAGGACCATGGTGATCGCCGGCGGCAGCAGCGTCTGCGGCCAGATCCGGGTAAAGCGCTTCACTTCGCGGTAGACGATGGTCTGCAGCGCGACAAGGTTGGGTTGCAGTTCGGAACTCATACCGCCACCTTCGCCAGATTTTTCTCCACCAGGGACACGAACAACTCCTCAAGGCGATTGGTTTTATTACGCAGGCTCAGCACTTCGATGTTCTGCGCGGCCAATTGGGTGAACAACGCCGTGATACCCATGGCTTTGTCCACCTGGACTTCCAGGGTATGACCATCGACCAGTCGGCTTGGGTAGCCAAGCAGTTGCGGCGCCACCGACAGGTTGTTTTTCAGGTCGAGCAGGAAGGTTTCCACATGCAGCTGGCCCAGCAGGTTACGCATGCTGGTGTTCTCGACAATGGTGCCGTGGTCGATGATGCCGATGTTGCGGCACAGCTGCTCAGCCTCTTCCAGGTAATGGGTGGTGAGGATGATGGTGATGCCCTTCTCGTTCAGCTCGGTGAGGAAGGTCCACATCGAGCGACGCAACTCAATGTCCACACCTGCGGTGGGCTCGTCGAGGATCAACAGGCGCGGTTCGTGCACCAGCGCACGGGCGATCATCAGGCGGCGCTTCATGCCGCCGGACAGCGAACGCGAAGGCACGTCGCGCTTGTCCCACAGGCCCAGCTGGGTCAGGTACTGCTCGGCGCGCTCCTTGGCGACTTTCGCCGGGATGCCGTAGTAGCCAGCCTGGGTCACGACGATGTCGAACGTCTTTTCAAACTGGTTGAAGTTGAATTCCTGGGGCACTACGCCGATGGAACGCTTGAGCGCCGCCGGGGATTTGTCCAGGTCATGACCAAAGATATTCACCGTGCCGCTGGTCTTGTTGACCAAGGTGGAGAGGATACCGATGGTGGTGGATTTGCCGGCGCCGTTAGGGCCGAGCAAAGCGAAGAAGTCACCTTCAGCAACATCCAGATCGATACCACTCAGGGCCTGGAAACCGTTGCCGTAGGTTTTGGTTAGCTGCCGGATGGACAGAGCGGAACTCATATCGGAATACGCACCAAAGAAGGGAATAGAAACAGTAGATGAGGGCGCAGCCCAGGTAGTTCAACGGCGGCGCATGACAGGCATGGTGCTTGCCCGCGCCGCACAAGTACAGTCACCCGTATTAATAGTGGGTATTAAGTCAACGCGGTCATCACCGCTTTACGGTACGCCGGCCGTTGCTGCAGACGGTGATACCAGGCCTCTAGATGGGGCATCGAAGGCCGTTCGATGGGCATTTCGAACCAGGCATAAATAAAGCTGCCGAGCGGGATATCGCCCATGCCAATGTCGTTGCCCGACAGGTAAGGCTGCTCTGCCAGGGCTTTATCCACGGTGCTCAATGCGTCGATACAGGCCTGGCGCCCGGCATTGATGCTGTCCCAGTTCTGTTTTTCAGGCGGGGTGCGCAGGATGCCCCAGAACACCGACTTGAACGGTTCGGCGAGGGTCGAGGTGGTCCAGTCCATCCACTTCTCGGCATTGGCCCGGGCTTGCAGGTCGCTTGGGTACCAGCTCGACGCCTGCCTGGCGCAGAGATAACGCACGATGGTGTTGGACTCCCACAGCACAAAGTCGCCATCTTCGATCATCGGCACCCGGCCATTGGGGTTCAGCGCGCGGTATTGCGGTGTATCGACCACACCAAATGCCCCGCCCGCATCAATTGCTTCATAGTCCAGGCCGAGTTCCTCGGCGCACCACAGTGCTTTCCTGACGTTTGATGAATTTTTACGACCCCAGATTTTCAGCATGACCGCGCCTTATCGTTGATGAACATGGCTTGATGAACGCAGCAGCATACGCCGGTTCAGGCGCGGCTTAAATCGCTCTGCATGTCCCCCAGCAGGGTCGGCATGTCCTCGGCAAACAGGTGCGGGTAACACTGCTGAATATGCGCGAAGAAAAGCCCCTCCGGCACGTCGGAAAACTGCCCGTGTTCCCGCACGTACTCCATCGAGCGCCGGCCCTGGCGGTTGAAGGCGTGAAACACGCTGTCGTTGATCCCATCGAATTCCAGCGGCGGTACATCAAACACCTCGCACAGCTGCTGGTTGAACGCCGGCGTGGCCTTGACCCAACGGCCACGCAGGTACAACTCGGTGTAGCCGTGCATGGCGAACACATCGCTTTTGAGCAGGGCGATCAGGCGCGGTGTCGAGAGGTGATTGCGCACATCCGCCAGGCCGATGCGTGCGGGGATGCCGCAGTGGCGGGCACAGGCGGCCAGCAGGGTGGCCTTGGGCACGCAGTAGCTCTCACCGGCGGCGAGGGCAAAGCTGGCGCTCAAGGTGCCTGGGTCACGGCTGAAGGTGTAAGGGTTGTAGCGAATCGCCTCACGCACGGCGTAATAAAGACTGACTGCCTGGTCACGTAAATCCGCGCTCGGGCCGCGATGTTTTTCGGCGAACTCCACCACCGCAGGGTGGTCACTATCGATGAAGCGGCTGGGACTCAGGTACGTATCCATGCGCGTTATCTCCGAAGGAAGCCTTGAGTCTAACGACTGGTCTGGCGCAGAGATAACGACGATTCGGCCAAATGTCGGCGCCTGGCGGTCGGTACTTCGCGTACAACTCGTTACACCCTGATCACCGCGCTTATTCGGATGCCGACTAAGCTCCATGGTGGTTTCGCCCCTGGTTTCACGGAGGATTGAATATGCTGTTGTTGTGGATACTGGTTCTGGTGGTCGGCATTGCCTACTTGGCACACCGCCGCACCGCGCCCCTGCCCGCCCTGGGCGTGGTCGCCGTTTACCTGCTGGCGATGGGTGCCTGGAGCCACGCACCGGGTTGGCTGCTGCTGATCTTCTGGGTATTGATCGCCGCCGTGGCCCTGCCCTTGCTGCTGCCCGACCTGCGTCGTCAATACTTCACCAAGCCGCTGTTCAGCTGGTTCCAGAAAGTCCTGCCGCCGATGTCCGAGACTGAGCGCGACGCGATTGATGCCGGCACCGTGTGGTGGGATGGCGAACTGTTCAGCGGCCGCCCCGATTGGGACAAGTTGCTGGCCTACCCCAAGGCGCAACTGACCGAAGAAGAACAGGCCTTCATCGACGGCCCCACCGAAGAACTCTGCGCGATGGTCAGCGACTGGGAAATCGGCCAGGCCATGGACCTGCCGCCCGCCGCCTGGGAGCACATCAAGACCCACGGCTTCTTCGCCCTGATCATTCCCAAGGAATACGGCGGCAAGGGCTTCTCGGCCTATGCCCACTCGCAGGTCGCGATGAAACTCGCCACCCGCAGCGGCGACCTGGCGTCCACCGTGATGGTGCCCAACTCCCTCGGCCCGGCCGAGCTGCTGCTGCATTACGGCACCGACGAGCAACGCAATCACTACCTGCCGCGCCTGGCGCGTGGCGATGACATCCCATGCTTCGCGCTGACGGGCCCACTGGCCGGCTCCGACGCCGGCGCCATGCCCGACACCGGCGTGATCTGCAAAGGTGAATGGGAAGGCAAGGAAACCCTTGGCCTGCGCCTGAACTGGGAAAAACGCTACATCACTCTCGGCCCGGTCGCGACCCTGCTGGGGCTGGCGTTCAAGGCGCATGACCCGGACCACCTGCTGGGCGACAAGGAAGACTTGGGCATCAGCCTGGCGCTGATCCCGACCGACACCCCCGGCGTCGAAATCGGCCGTCGTCACTTGCCGCTGGGCGCTGCGTTCATGAACGGCCCCAACTCCGGCAAAGACGTGTTCATCCCCCTGGAATTCCTCATCGGCGGCCAGGAAATGCTCGGCAAGGGCTGGATGATGCTGATGAACTGCCTGTCGGTGGGCCGTTCGATCTCCCTGCCTGCGGTCGGTACCGGTGCAGCCAAGTTCACCAGCCTGGTAACGGGCCAATACGCCCAAGTGCGTGAGCAGTTCAACGTGCCGCTGTCGGCGTTCGAAGGTATCCAGGAAGCCCTGGCGCGCATCGGCGGCAACGCCTGGCTGATGGACAGCGCACGCATGCTTACCGCCAATGCAGTCGACCTGGGGGAGAAACCCTCGGTGCTGTCGGCCATTCTCAAGTACCACCTCACCGAGCGCGGCCGCGAATGCATCAGCCACGCCATGGACGTGCACGGCGGCAAGGGCATCATCATGGGCCCGAACAACTACCTGGGCCGTAACTGGCAAGGCGCACCGATCTTCATCACCGTGGAAGGCGCGAATATTCTTTCGCGCAACCTGATGATCTTTGGCCAGGGCGCGATTCGCTGCCATCCGTTCGTGCTCAAGGAAATGGCCCTGGCCGGCCGCGAAGACCGCGATCAGGCATTGAAGGAATTCGACGGCCTGCTGATGCAACACATCGGCTTTGCCGTGAGCAACGCCGCCAGTACGCTGGTGCTGAATCTGGGCGTAGGTCACTTCGAGAAAGCGCCGGGCAACCGCCTGAGCCAGGGTTACTTCCGCGCACTGAACCGTCAGGCTGCTGCGTTCGCCCTGCTCGCTGACTTGAGCATGATGCTGCTGGGCGGCGAGTTGAAACGTCGCGAACGCCTGTCGGCACGCCTGGGCGATGTGCTGAGCCACATGTACCTGGCGTCGGCGGCGCTCAAGCGTTACCACGACCTGGATTCGCCGGATCATCTGGAACCGCTGTTCGCCTGGGCCATGGAAGAAAGCCTTGGCGAGTCGGAGCGTGCGCTGGATGAGCTGCTGAGCAACTTCCCTAACAGGGTGCTCGGTTGCCTGCTGCGGGTCATCGTGTTCCCGTTCGGGCGCCGCCACACCGGACCGTCCGATGCACTGGACGCCGAGGTGGCCGCGGTGATTGGGCGTGCCAAAGGCGACCCGACCCTCGAAGAGTTGCTGGCGGGCTGCTACCGCCCGCAATCGGCAGAAGACCCGGTCGGCGCCCTGCAACACGCCTACGACCTGCTCGGTGCCAGCCACCCGCTGCAGAAAAAACTCCACGCGGCGCTCAAAAGTGGTCAGGTCAAACCTACCGCTGGCGAACACGCCATCGACGCCGCCCTGCACGCCGGCGTGCTGCAACCGGGCGAAGCGCAAACCCTGCGCGACGCCGAAGCTGCACGGCGCAAGGTGATCGACGTGGATGATTTCAGCAAGGAAGAGCTGACTCAGGCTGAGGGTAAAGTCCGCTGATACCAGCGGTCATATAAAAACGGGCGCTTGAGCTATATACTCTCGCGCCCGTTTTTGCTTTAGAGGACTTATCTCGTGTCCAACGTCGTTGCCGATCATCTCGTCTTGCTCGACCACTTGCGCAGCATCCTGGTTGCCGTCGGCGAAGCCGAACAGGTGCCCGAGGAAAGCCACACCCTGTTTCTGGAGCGCTTCGACGAATTGCGCGCCCTGCTGCCGATCGACCCGATCGAGAGCCAGTACCTGGGCCAGGACCTGATGAGCCAAGTCATCCTGCGCTACCCGCAGATCGCCCACCTGGTGCCGCGCGACCTGCTGTGGTTTTTTGGCGGCGATTGCCTGCATTTCATGCCGGATGAAGAACTGGACCTGTACCAGGCCCTGGAAGAGCGTCGCTTCGAGGCTGAACAGAACGACGAACCGTTCGACTGGAACCAGGAAAAGCAGTTGCTGGCCATGCCGCACGACCAGAGCAAGCACTGATCTGCAGGCTACAACCGAACTAAATGTGG
>NZ_JANLOF010000013.1:0-40874 GCF_025466135.1 Pseudomonas sp. 14P_5.3_Bac1
GGCTCTTTTCAAAAGTGACCCGCCGTAAGGGCGGAACCCCAAAGCAGCCATCACCCAAATAACGGATATACCCCCAGCAAACCACCCCTACACCGGCAGGGTTATGCCAAACGTATTTCCCCCACCCTCACTGCGCACAAACACATCCCCGCCGTGCATCAAAGCGATCGCCTTCACAATCGCCAACCCCAGCCCATGATTCGCCCCGCTGTTGCTGCGCGACGCATCCACCCGATAAAACCGCTCGAACAGTCGTGGCAAATGCTCACTGGCAATCTCATCCCCAGGGTTGGTCACCCCAATCGCCACCTGATGTTCCTGCACCTGAATATCCACCTCGATAACCTGCCCCGCCGCAGTGTGCTGCACGGCATTACTGAGCAGATTAATCAACGCGCGGCGCAAGTGAGCTTTCTCGATCTGCACCAACGCATCGCCACGCACCCGCACTTGAACCTGGGCGTCTTCGAGGATGAAATCCAGGTAGTCGAGCGTGGTCGCCACTTCATCCGCCAGGGAGCTTTCGATCAGCTTGGTGGCCTTGCTGCCCTGGTCCGCACTGGCGAGAAACAGCATGTCATTGATGATCGAACGCAGCCGCTCCAACTCTTCAAGATTGGATTGCAGCACCTCGAAATAATGCTCGGCCGAACGCCCGCGCGTCAGCGCCACCTGCGTCTGGCCGATCAGGTTGGTCAGCGGCGAGCGCAGCTCATGGGCCACATCGGCATTAAACGACTCCAGGCGCGAATAAGCCTGTTCCACCCGATCCAGCGTGGAGTTGAATGAATTGACGAACTGGCTCAGCTCCGGCGGCAACGGCGACAGTTGCAAGCGCCCCGAGAGCTTGGGCGGCGCAAGCTTCTGCGCTTCATCCGAGAGTTTGCCCAACGGCTTGAGGCCGATGCGCGACACCCAGAACCCCAACAGCGCCGCCAGCACCACGCCGACAAACGCCAGGCCAATCAACGCCACCAGCAACTGGTGCTGAGTCGCGCGGAAGTTTTCAGTGTCGATGGCGATCATAAAGCGCAGCGGCGGGCGCTGTTCTTTCGCCGCGAACTGGCTCACCAACACCTTGAACGGGTACTCGCGCCCCGGCAGGCGCAAGTCGCGCTTACCGGTCGGCCCTGCGGCGAACGCGCGGATCTGCGCATCCGGGTTGCCGTACTCGTAGTTCGGATCGCTGCTCACCACCCAGAAGCGGATGCGCTTGTCTTCCTCGCCGAGCAATTTCAGTTTGGCGGTGATTTTCGCCCAATGGTCCGGCGTGCCAAAGCGGTTCACCGAGGACTCGAGCACGCTGTAGCGCGCATCCAGCTCGGCGCCCGGCAACAACCCAAGGCCGCGGTCCACTTGCTGGTACAGCGCGCCGCCGATCAACACGAAGATCAGCAGCGCCACCAGCGTGAACATGCCGCTCAGGCGCAGGGCGATGGAGTTAGCCGACACTGCGGTTCTCCAGCACATACCCCATGCCGCGAATGGTGTGCAGCAGTTTGTGCTCGAACGGCCCGTCGAGCTTGGCGCGCAGGCGCTTGATCGCCACTTCGACGACGTTGGCATCGCTGTCGAAATTGATGTCCCAGACCATCTCGGCAATTGCCGTTTTCGAGAGGATTTCACCCTGGCGCCGCGCCAATACGCTGAGCAGCGAGAACTCCTTGGCGGTCAAGTCCAGGCGCAGGCCGTTGCGGCTGGCCTTGCGGCTGATCAAATCGATCCACAAGTCAGCGACGGTGACCTGCACCGGCTCATGCCCGCCGCTGCGGCGGGTCAGGGCTTGCAGGCGCGCCACCAGTTCGAGGAACGAAAACGGTTTGCCCAAGTAATCGTCGGCGCCTTCGCGCAAGCCGCGAATGCGGTCTTCCACACGCTCGCGTGCGGTGAGCATGATCACCGGTGTTTGCTTGCGCGCCCGCAGCGCGCGCAACACGCCGAAGCCGTCGAGGCCGGGCAGCATCACGTCGAGCACGATCACCGCGTAATCGTTCTCCAGCGCCAGGTGCAAGCCCTCGACGCCTTCACGCGCCACATCGACGGTGTAGCCTTGTTCCGTCAGGCCGCGGTGCAAGTAGTCCGCGGTTTTTTCTTCATCTTCAATAATCAGGACGCGCATGACCCCGCCTTTAGTGTGTGGTCGCCAGCGCCAGCGCTGGTTTGGGCCTGTGGAAAAACTTCTCAAGGTACAAGTATATGACCGGCGTGGTGAACAGCGTCAGCGCCTGGCTCACCAGCAAGCCGCCGACCACCGCGATGCCCAGCGGCTGGCGCAACTCCGCGCCCGGGCCGGAGCCGAGCATCAGCGGCACCGCGCCGAGCAAGGCGGCGAGGGTGGTCATGATGATCGGCCGGAACCGCGTGACGCAGGCTTCATAAATCGCCTCCTCGGGCGGCAGCCCGCGCACGCGCTGGGCGTCCAGGGCAAAGTCGATCATCAGGATGCCATTCTTCTTCACGATACCGATCAGCAACACCAGGCCGATCAGGGCCATGATCGAAAAGTCCTGGCCCAGCAGCCACAGCATGATCAGCGCGCCCAAGCCTGCTGAAGGCAAGGTCGAGATGATCGTCAGCGGGTGCACGAAACTCTCGTACAACACACCCAGAATAATGTAGACCGCCACCAGCGCCGCGAGGATCAGCCAGGGCTGGCTGGCCAGCGAACTCTGGAACGCCTGGGCCGCGCCCTGGAACGTGCCGATCATGGTGGACGGCATGCCGATTTCGTTCTTGGCCTGGTTAAGCATGATTACCGCATCGCCCAACGCCACGCCAGGCGCCAGGTTGAACGACAGGTTGGCGGCCGGGAACATGCCGTCATGGCTGATCGACAAGGGCCCCACGGTGGGCGGGTCGACCTTGGCCAGCGCTGACAGAGGCACCATCTCGTTGGTCAGCGGCGAGCGCAGGTAGAAGTAGTTCAGGCTCTCGGCCTTGCCGCGTTGCTGGGTGTCGAGTTCCAGCACCACCTGGTACTGGTTGATTTCGGTCTGGAACTCGTTGATCTGGCGCTGACCGAAGGCGTCATACAGCGCCTGGTCGACATCGGTGGCGGTCAGGCCGAAGCGCGCCGCGGCCTGGCGGTCGATGCTGATGTGGGTGATGCTGCCGCCCAGTTGCAGGTCGTTGGACAGGTCGCGAAACGCCGTGTTGGCGCGCAGTTTTTCAGTCAGGCGCTGGGTCCAGGTGTTCAGCGTCGGGCCGTCGTTGCTCTTGAGCACGTATTGGTACTGGGCGCGGCTCGGGCCGGAGCTTAAGTTGATGTCCTGGCCGGCGCGCAGGTACAGCACGATGCCCGGCACCTTGGCCAGTTTGGGGCGGATGCGGTCGATGAACTGGCTGGCGGACACATCGCGGTCACCGCGGTCTTTCAAGGCGATCCAGAAGCGGCCGTTGGCGATGGTCTGGTTGCTGCCGGTCACGCCCACCGAGTGGGAAAACGCTTCCACCGCCGGGTCGGCCTTGACGATCTCGGCCAGGGCTTTGTGCTTGGCGACCATGTCCGGGTACGACACGTCGGCCGCGGCCTCGCTGGTGCCGAGCACGAAACCTGTGTCCTGCACCGGGAAGAAACCCTTGGGGATAAAGATGTAGCCGACCACGGCCAGGGCCAGGGTCACCATGAAGATCGCCGCCATCGTGCGTTGATGGGCCAACGCGCGACGCAGGTTGCGCGCGTAGCCGGCCAGCAGGCGTTCGCTGAAACCGGGTTTGTCGTGGGCGTGATGGGTGGGTGCGCGCATGAACAGCGCGGCCAGCGTCGGCGCCAGCGTCAGTGACACCACCACCGAAATCAGGATGGTCGAGGTGGCCGTCAGCGCAAACTCCTTGAACAGCCGTCCGACCACGCCGCCCATGAACAGCAGCGGAATAAACGCTGCCACCAGCGAGAAGCTGATGGACACCACCGTAAAGCCAATCTCGCCGGAACCCTTGATCGCCGCTTCGCGTTTATCGAGGCCCGCCTCCAGGTGGCGGTGAATGTTCTCCACCACCACGATGGCGTCGTCCACCACAAAGCCCACGGCGATTACGATCGCCACCAGCGTGAGGTTGTTCAGGCTGAAACCCAGTACATACATCAGCGCAAAACTGGCGATCAGCGACACGCCGAGCACGCTGGACACAATCATCGTCGCCGACAATTGACGCAGGAACAGCGCCATCACCGCCACCACCAGCAAGATGGCAATCAGCAACGTCACTTCCACTTCATGCAACGAGGCGCGAATCGTCTTGGTGCGGTCGGTCAACACGCTGACCTGCACCGAGGCCGGCAACATGCCTTCCAGGCGCGGCAGCTCGGCTTGAATGCGGTCCACGGTTTCGACAATGTTGGCGCCGGGCTGGCGCGAAATCACCAGGTTCACGCCGGGCGTGTCGCCCGACCAGGCCTGTACGTAGGCGTTTTCCGAACCGTTGATGACTTTGGCGATATCACGCAGTTGAACCGGTGCGCCGTTCTTGTAGGAAACAATCAACTGGCCGTATTCATCCGGGTGAAACAGCTGGTCGTTGGTCGACAGGGTCGACACGCTGTTCTCACCGTAAATCGCGCCCTTGGCCAGGTTCAAACTCGATTGCTGAATGGCCAGACGCACGTCGGCGAGGGTCAGGCCAATCGCCGCGAGTTTGTCGGGCGAAGCCTGTACGCGAATCGCCGGGCGCTGCTGGCCGGTGATGTTGATCTGGCCGACGCCGTCGATCTGGCTGATCTGACGGGCCAGCAAGGTCTCTACGTAATCGCTGAGTTCGGTGCTGGGCATGCTGTCGGAACTGACGCTGAGGATCAGTACCGGGCTGTCCGCCGGGTTGACCTTCTTCCAGGTCGGCAGGCTTGGCATATCGCTGGGCAGCTTGCCGGAGGCGGTGTTGATCGCCGCTTGCACTTCCTGCGCAGCGGTATCGATGCTTTTGTTCAGGGTGAATTGCAGCGTCAGCAGGCTGGAGCCCAAGGCGCTGCTGGAGGTCATTTGCGTCATGCCGGGGATGGCACTGAATTGCACCTCCAGCGGGGTGGCCACCGACGATGCCATGGTGTCCGGGCTGGCGCCGGGCAGCTGCGCGGTGACCTGGATCGTCGGAAATTCCGCTTCTGGCAGTGGGGCGACGGCCAAGCGCGGGAAGGCAATCAACCCCAGCAGCACCAAGGCAAAGGTCAGCAGCAGGGTGGCGACCGGGTGGTCGACGCACCAGGCCGACGGCGAACGGCTGCCGCTCATGGCTGCACCTTGGCGTCTACCGTCTGGATGGCTTGTGGCGGCTCCTTGAGCACCTCGACCTGGGCGCCGGCCTTGAGCCGCGACTGGCCGTCGCTGACCAATACATCACCGGCCTGCACGCCCTTGATGATGTTCACGTCGCTGTCCTGATAGGCGATTTGCACCGGCACAATCTCGACCTTGTCACCGTTGACCCGGTACACGAAATGCGCATCCAGGCCGCGCTGCACCACGGTCGGCGGCACCACCAGGGCGTTCTTGTCGAGGGCGGTCTGGATCTTGATGGTCACCAGTTGCCCCGGCCACAGGCGCTGCGAAGCATTCTTGAACTCGGCCTTGGCGCGCAGCGTGCCGGTGGTGGAACTGATCTGGTTGTCGATCAGGCTCAGGTGGCCTTCACCGAGCAAGTCGCCGGTCTGGCCGTCGGTGTCGGCGCCCATGTAGGCATCGACGCTGGCTTGAGTCGGCGATGCGATCAGGCCTTGCAGGGTCGGCAGCATTTGTTGCGGCAGTGAGAACTCCACCGCAATCGGGTCGATTTGCGTCACGGAGAACAATCCCTGGGTATCGCTCATGCGCAGGAAGTTGCCTTCATCCACCGTGCGAATGCCGACGCGACCTGTCACCGGAGAGCGAATCTGGGTGTAGGAAAGCTGTACCTGAGCGGAGTCGATGGCGGCCTGGTTGCCTTGCGCCGTGGCTTTGAGCTGGTTGACCAAGGCTTGTTGCTGGTCGTAGGTCTGTTTTGACACGCCGTCGTCGATGCTCAATTCCTTGTAGCGCTTGAGGTTGACCAGCGCGACTTGCAGTTGCGCCTGGCTTTCCCCCAGTTGCGCCTTGGCCTGGTCGAGGCTCGCGCGGATCGAGCGGTCATCGATGGTGGCGAGCAGGTCGCCGGTTTTGACCAGTTGGCCTTCCTTGACCAGCAACTTGGTGAGGATGCCGTCGATTTGCGGGCGGATCACCACGCTGTGCAACGACAGCACCGAGCCGATGCCGCTGACAAAGCGGGGAATGTCCTGTTGCACCACGCTCACCACCCGCACCGGGATTGCGCTCGGCGCTGCCAGTTTGGTCTTGGCGGGCCGGGTCACGGCCCAGGCTGCAATCGCCACTACCACGAGGACACCCACGGTCAGGGCGGTTTTTCGTTGAATGTGCATGGGGTGAGGCGCCGGGGCAAAGGGGTGGGAAAATTAAGATGCTTTCTTTATAGCCCGCCGACCCGGTCAGCACGGTGACTGCTAACTGACAGCGCTGTCAGTAAAGGCAGACCATTCGTACAGGCGGTGGTTAAAGATCCGGGGCGCGCAGGTATACTGCGCGCCAGCGCGGCCCGCAAGCCGGCCGCCGCCTCATTTTCTGCATGCCCCGGAGCTTCCATGACTTCCCCGACACAATCCCCTGTTGAAGCGGCCGACCTCGTCGATCCGGCCAGCGCTGAAAGCGTTGAAAAAGCCGAGATCCCGGCGTTCAAGTTTCCGTTCAAGCCGGGTGAACTGGCCGGGGCCAAGAATGCGGCCCAGCCTTGGTACAAAAATGGCGCCAAAAACGGCCATACCAAGTCGCCAGGTATGGCACCGCCGGGCACTCGTCGTTCGATGGGTAAACGCTGAGAGTAATCGGTCACGTATTTGTCGGCATTGCCTTACATCGCTCGCTGACGTTTCTGATTGCAGGTGCACGACCGTTTCTTGAAAGCTTGCACAGCATTTGCTTCGCCCAGGTGGATGGCGCCGGGGCGTGGTGAGGCTGGACTTTCCGGAAAAGGACGCACCTTGTGGTTTCGATACGTGTCTGTGTTGCGCCTGCCTTATCCCTGCTGGTCGCTGTTTTCTGCACACCTGCAACAGCTGACGAACCACGGCGCGAGATCCGTTTCGCGGTCGCCGCGCAATTCCCGCCGTTCCAAAGCCGCAACCAGCACGATCAACTGGTGGGGCTCAATATCGACCTGGGAAACGCGTTGTGCCAGCAACTCGGTGTGCGTTGTACCTGGGTTGATCAGGTGCTGATGGAGAGTTTTCCTGCGCTTGAGGGCCGACGGTTCGACGCGATCATGGGCATGGCGCCCACCTCCAGGCGCCGCCAATGGGTGAACTTCACGGATACGCTGTACCCGTTCACCACCCGGCTGGTAGGGCGCAAGACCTCCGGCCTGATGCCGACACTGCAGTCGCTCAGGGGCAAGCGGGTCGGCGTGCTGCTGGGGAGCAACCGCGAAGCCTTTGCTCGAATCAAGTGGGCGCCGGCGGGCGTCATCATCAAGAGTTTCTGGCTCAATGACGAATTGACGCGCAGCCTGGTGGCCGGCCATATCGATGCGACGCTGCAAGGCACGGTGGAAATCCGCACGGCACTGCTCGACACCGCGCAGGGTCAGGATTTCGACTTCCTGGGTCCTGTTGTGTCGGCCGAACTGCTGGGTGACGGCGCGGCCATCGCGGTGCGCAAACCGGACACCGCCTTGCGCCAGGACCTCAACCGTGCGCTTGAACAACTGCGCCAGAGCGGTGAATACCAGCGCATCGTGCAGCCCTACAATCTGAACGAGCCGCCTTCCGACCAGTGATGGCTGATTAATTGCGCGGAACATGAGCGGGATCAGTGTTCGCCCCATGGGCGCGCTTAGCGTCGACGACCTGCCGACTCCTCCAATAATTACGAGCGCGCTTATGCCACGCAGGTGACCCGGGGAGGGGCGACGGTGGAGTATCAGTCAGTGCGCACCAAGCCGGACCCGCGCGCGATTGATCGCTGACACAGCGCACCCAGCAATCGACCAATGAAATCCAGCGCATGATCAACACCCTGCAAGGCGCAGCCCGCGATGCGGTGCAAGCCATGGCACACAGCAGAGCCAGTGCAGCTCAGGCGACGTGGCGGCGCTGGCGCAAGATTTACGTCTGCTTGCGCAGGCGTTCTGGGGCCAACGGCGCTGACGTCAAAAAGCGTCTAGGCTGAATTTGGGAATTCTCCTATGAAACAAACAGGCGTGTCGTAGTTAAAGACCAGTCAGTGCTTGTTAGAACGTCGGGTGCGTTCGGGCCGTGAGTGATAGAGCACGGACGTCTCACACCACTTTTGAACAGGACAGGTCTATGACTACGGCAAAAAGAATATTGGCGCTGGCGCTGATAATGTTGGCCGGGAGCGGATGCGCGGTGGCTCCCCCTCCCGTAAACCCGTGGAGCGAAATTCGCTTCGGGGTCGAGGCGGATGTCCCGCCGTTTGAATATCGCAATGAGCAAGGCGAACTCGTCGGATTGGATATCGAGCTGGGCAACGCCTTGTGTGCTGAACTCAACGCGCGCTGCGTGTGGGTCGATCAGCCTTATGCAACCAACCTTGCGGCGCTCCAGGCCGGGCGTTTTGACGCCATCATGCCGATGACCGCGACGCCGCCACGGCGCGAAACAGTCGACTTCACCCATCCGCTCTATGCCCTCGAAAGCCGATTGGTCGCGCCCACAGGTTCCAGCCTTTTGCCAACGCCCGGTGCGCTCAGAGACAAACGCGTGGGCGTACTGACGGGCACCAGTCGAGCCGCTTTTGCGCTGGCACGGTGGGCGCCTCAAGGCGTGCAGGTACGTCAATTCAACCTCAATGCCGAGCTGATCAAGGCCTTGAAGGCCGGTGAGTTGGACGCGACCTTGCAAGACACGGTTGAAATCACCCAAGCGTTGCTGAACACCCCTCAAGGCAAAGCGTTTGCCTTCGCGGGGCCGGTGATCAATGACGAGTTGTTGGGCAGCGGCCCGGCCATAGCGGTGCGCAAAACCGACCCGCAATTGACTGCGGCGCTGAACACGGCGCTGCAGCGCTTGAAGGACAGTGGCAAATACGCGGCCATTACCCAGCCTTATCTGGCACCGGCTCCGGCTGAATCCGCAGCGGCCCGGATGATTTACACACCGGCGCAAGGTGGTTTTCCTTACTCGGAGGTGGTGCAGGTTGGGCACACCCTGTATCTCGCCGGCTTGTTGGGCCTGGATGAAAAGGGCAAGCTGGTGCGCGGAGGCATTCGCGCAGAAACCGCCCAGGCCCTGGAAAACTTGCGTGGCACGCTCAAGACAAAAGGCTTGGCGATGGACAGGGTAGCCAAATGCACGGTGATTCTTGCCGATGTCAAAGATTTCGCGGCAATGAACGAGGTGTACGCCAGTTATTTCCCCGCAGGCCGGCTTCCTGCCCGAACCACCTTTGCGGCAGGCAAGCTGCTGTTGAATGCGCGGATCGAAATCGAGTGTATCGCCAGCCTGTAAGCCCTCGCAGGCTGCGGGCCTGAGACGCCCGCAAGGAAATAAACGCGTAGTTGGCCGGCACCTGGGTGGCGATCCTGGTGCCGGCATCCAGTAGATGTTGCAGCGGCTGTCTTCGTCAAGATTCCGGCAGCGCCCGGCGTCGTAGGCGGCAAAAGGTGATCGCCACAAACGCTTCGGTATTGCCTCTATGCACTGTTCTGGCTCTTGCGAAGCAAGTCATGCGCCAGTGCCTGTCAGTCCTCGGGTACCCGGTCGCGCAGCACAAAAACCATGCCCGCGCTTTCATACAGTTGTCGGGCGCGCAGGTTGCTTTCGCGCACCTTGAGGTCGACGTAGGGTTCGCCGCGTTGCTTGAACACCTGAAAACTGTGCAGCAATAACGCGCGGCCCAGCCCCTGGCCTTGGGCGCAGGGATGCACGGAGAGGTTCTTGATAAACGCGCTGGTCCAGCACTGGGCTACACCAAGGATGCCCTCGGCGTTGCTGGCGACCAGGCACAGCGTCGGGTCGAACTCGGCATCGGTGACGAACTGCTGGCGCCATTGCTCCAGGCCGGCGACGCGGCCGCCGCCCTGGTCCTGGGTCATGCGCAGCACCGCATGAATCGCCGGTGCCAGTTCATCACGGTAATGGCTCAGCCGAGTATCGGCCGGCCACTGCGGGGCGGGCAGGCTGCCGGTCAGGTCGCGGCGCAACAGGTGGAAGTATTGCGTCACCGGTTACAAGCCCTTTTGCGCCACGGTCTGGGCGGCAACCACCAGGCACTTGGTCAGTTCGGGCGAAGAGAACTTGGTCAGCACCGCGTCGGCACCGGCCAGGCGGGCCTTTTCGCTGTTCATCGCGCTGTCCAAAGAAGTGTGCAGCAGCACGTAAAGCTCCTGGAAATCCGGGGTTTCGCGCAGCGTACGGGTGAGGGCGTAACCGTCCATTTCGGACATTTCGATATCCGAAACCACCACGTTGATCTGCTCGGCCGTGCCTTGCAGCTCCAGCAGCACGTCGATGGCCTCCTTGGCGCTGCGTGCGGTGTGGCAAGTCAAACCGAGATTGCGCAGGGTGTGCACCGATTGCTGCAGGGCGACCTGGCTGTCGTCCACCACCAGAATCCGCGCATTGCCGAGTACTTCGGCCTCTTCCATGGTCAGGTCGGTGGGCGCCGCTTCAACCGGTGCCGGGGCGATGCCGTGGATGACCTTTTCGATATCCAGCACCTGCACCAGCCCGCCTTCGACCTGGGTAACCCCGGTGATAAACGAGCGGTTGCCACCGGAGCCATACGGCGGCGGACGAATGTCGGTGGTCAGGCAATGCACAATCTTGCTCACTGCCTGCACATGCAAGCCCTGCTTGGAACGGCTGACGTCAGTGACGATCAGGCAGCCGCCGTTCGGGTCTTGCAGGGGCATTTCGCCCAGCGCGCGGCTCAGGTCGATCACCGACAGCGACGCACCGCGCAGCGTGGCGATGCCTTTGACGTGAGGGTGAGACTCCGGCAGCTTGGTCAGCGGCGGGCAGGGGATGATTTCGCTGACTTTCAGCAGGTTGATCGCCATCAGCTTGCCGCTGCGCAAGGTAAAGAGCAGAAGCGAGAGTGAATCTGCGCGGGCTTTGGTGGTGGACATAAAAACCTTCTGTGGATCAGGAATGACGATCTATAGAGGGTTATCGACTCGGGCGCGCCAGGCTTTAACCGGATTTATGCAGGGCTGGCGTGTGTGGGAGCGAGCAAGCCCGCTCCCACAGGTAAGATGTGTCAGCCCTTCCAGACCTGTGGGTTCACCAGGTCCTGTGGGCGCTGGCCCAGCAGGGCGCTGCGCAGGTTGTCCAGGGCGCGGTTGGCCATGGCTTCGCGGGTTTCGTGGGTGGCCGAGCCGATGTGCGGCAGGGTTACGGCGTTGCTCAGTTGGAACAGCGGCGACTCGGCCAGCGGCTCCTGCTCATACACATCCAGTCCGGCACCCCGAATCTTCTGGGTTTGCAGGGCGTCGATCAGCGCCGGCTCGTCGACCACCGGGCCACGGGAAATATTGATCAGGATCGCGCTGGATTTCATCAGGCCCAACTCGCGGGTGCTGATCAGGTGGCGGGTCTTGTCGCTCAATGGCACCACCAGGCAGACGAAGTCCGACTCGGCCAGCAATTGGTCGAGGCTGCGGAACTGGGCGCCCAATTCCTGTTCCAGCGCGGTCTTGCGGCTGTTGCCGCTGTACAGGATCGGCATATTGAAGCCCAGGCGTCCACGCCGGGCCACGGCGGCGCCGATGTTGCCCATGCCGACGATGCCGAGGGTTTTGCCGTGTACATCGCAACCGAACAGTGGCGCGCCGACGCTGGCTTTCCACTGGCCGGCCTTGGTCCAGGCGTCCAGTTCGGCCACGCGGCGTGCGCTGCTCATCAGCAGGGCGAAGGCCAGGTCGGCGGTGCTTTCGGTGAGTACGTCGGGGGTGTTGGTGAGCATGATTCCGCGCTCGTTGAAGTAGGGCACGTCGTAGTTGTCGTAGCCTACTGAGACGCTGGAGACCACCTCCAGTTTGCTTGCGCCTTCGAGCTGTGCGCGGCCGAGCTTGCGGCCTACGCCGATCAAACCGTGGGCGTGGGGCAGGGCCTCGTTGAATTGAGCGTTGATGTCGCCCAGCTTGGGGTTGGGGGCGATGACCTCGAAATCCTGTTGCAGGCGTTCGATCATTTCCGGGGTGACACGGCTGAAGGCGAGGACGGTCTTTTTCATTGCAGGCGGGCTCATCGACTACGGAAGAATGCCAAGCACGCTAACATTCTTGGGGGGGATTGGGGGGAGCTTTTTGGTGCTGTTTAGTGGGTGAGTGAGTACATATCCGATGCTGCGGTAACGGCGGCTGGCGGTTCCGCTCTTACAGCGGGTCACTTTTGGCAAACGCCCGGAATGCCGGCCCAGCCAAAAGTAACCGAAAGGTCTTTGCCCCACCACTCGGTGCCTCGCCTAGGCTCGGCATGCCCTCACTTCGGCCAGCGTGGTTGACGGGGCCTGTCAGATCAAAATCAAAAGCAAAGCACGGCGGCCTGAAAGCCGACCTGAGTGGTTGAAGCAAAAGCGGATCAAAAGCACAGCAACACACTTCTATCTGATGCACAGAGATCCAAATGTGGGAGCGGGCTTGCTCGCGAATACGGTGGTTCAGTCAGCTCATGTGTCACTGGCACACCGCCTTCGCGAGCAAGCCCGCTCCCACAAGTTGACCGAGTTCAGCTGCCAGCACCGCAGTGCTTTGCTTTTCTGTGGGAGCTGGCTTGCCTGCGATGCAGGCACCTCGGTCTATCAGTGACACCCAGTTGATGCCATCGCAGGCAAGCCAGCTCCCACCTTTGATTGAGTTCAGGTTCCAGAATCAGGTCGGCTGTCAGGCCGCCTCGGTTTTGCTTCTACCACTCAGGTCGGCTACTAGGCCGCCGTGCTCTGCTTTTGATCTTGATCTGCTTTTGATTTTGATCTTAGGCGCCCCGTTAAACCACGCTGGCCGAACGCAGGCTTGAATCCGTGGGTAACCCGGCAGGACGCCGGGTTAGCCGTGCTGGGCCATGGATGGCCCGTCACGGCGGCCCACGGATTCAAGCCGGAGTGAGGGCACACCGAGCCTAAGCGAGGTGCCGAGTGGTGGGGCAAGAGCCTTTTGGTTACTTTTGGGCTCTTTTCAAAAGTGACCCGCCGTAAGGGCGGAACCCCAAAGCGGCCATCACCCAAATAACGGATATGCCCCCAAAGCCCAAAGCCCAAACCCCAGTCAGTTAGCCAACCGCGCCCCGCTAAGGCTCCCACTCAACTCATACGCCACCAATTCCGCCTGATGCGCCGCCAGAATCTCGGGCAACGACCCGCGCAGATATTCAACCCACGTCTTGATCTTCGCATCCAGGTACTGGCGCGACGGGTAGATGGCATACAAGTTCAGCTCTTGCGAACGGTAGTTAGGCATCACCCGCACCAGCGTGCCGTTACGCAACCCCTCGATAGCCGCATACACCGGCAACAGACCCACGCCCATGCCACTGGTGATCGCCGTTTTCATCGCGTCCGCCGAATTGACCAGAAACGGCGACGTATTGATCGCCACACTTTCCTGGCCTTCAGGCCCGTTGAAAGTCCATTTATCCAGCTGGATCACCGGGCTCACCAACCGCAGGCACGCATGGTTGAGCAAATCCTGCGGCCGTTGCGCGCAGCCCTTGGTCTTGACGTAATCCGGCGACGCACACGCGATGCTGTAGGTAATGCCCAGCCGCTGGGACACAAACCCCGAGTCCGGCAATTCACTGGCCAGCACGATCGACACGTCGTAGCCCTCATCGAGCAAGTCCGGCACGCGGTTGGCCAGGGTCAGGTCGAAGGTCACGTCGGGATGCGTACGGCGGTAGCGGGCAATGGCGTCAATCACGAAATGCTGGCCGATACCGGTCATGGTGTGCACTTTCAACTGCCCGGCCGGCCGCGCGTGCGCGTCGCTGGCTTCGGCTTCGGCTTCTTCCACGTAGGCGAGGATCTGCTCGCAGCGCAGCAAATAGCGTTTACCGGCTTCGGTGAGTGCGATGCGACGGGTGGTGCGGTTGAGCAAGCGGGTTTGCAGATGGGCTTCCAGGTTGGAGACCGCGCGCGAGACGTTGGCCGTGGTGGTGTCCAGTTGCACGGCGGCGGCGGTGAAGCTGCCAGCTTCGGCCACGCAACTGAACGCGCGCATGTTTTGCAAAGTGTCCATGGAGTGTTCTCAGGGGAGATAGCAAATTGTGACAGAAAGTTACGCCGTCCAGTGATCCCTACCAACGGATTATCGCTTGAACGGTAACAAAGATTCACAGGAATGCCAGCTTATCGTTCCCCATGGCGCCCCCTAGAATTGCGCCACCTCTTGCGCAACACCACCTCAGGAATACGCTTGCCGTGCCGCGTCGCATCATCAGAGAGCTGAAGACTCTCAGTGTTTGGGCCTTATCGTTAGCAATCAGCGGCTGCATCGGAACCGGAGGAATCGCCCCCCAAGGCCAGGCCCTCAACGCCAATAACCTGGCGACCGACGAAGCCATCCAGAGCGCCGCCCACGACGCCCACTGGCCCACCACGCAATGGTGGCAAGCCTATGGCGATCCGCAACTCAATCAGTGGGTGCAACTTGCCACGCAAAACAGCCCGAGCCTGGCCATGGCCGCCGCGCGGGTGCGTGAGGCGCGGGCCATGGCCGGCATCGCCGAGTCGGCCGAGTCGTTGCAGATCAACAGTGACACCACCCTCAAACGCCACAACTGGCCGAAGGATCAGTTCTACGGCCCCGGCGAGTTGAGTGGAACAACCACCTGGGACAACAATTCGTCCCTGGGCCTGAGCTATGCCCTCGACCTGTGGGGCCGCGAAAGCAACGCCAGCGAACGCGCTGTCGACCTGGCGCATATGAGCGCCGCCGAAGCGCGCCAGGCCCAGCTCGAATTGCAGAACAACGTGGTGCGCGCCTACATCCAGTTGTCGTTGCAGTACGCCAACCGCGACATCGTCGCCGCCACCCTGGCCCAGCAGCAGCAGATTCTCGACCTGGCCAATAAACGCCTGAACGCCGGGATCGGCACGCACTTCGACGTCAGCCAGGCCGAAACGCCGTTGCCGGAGACCCATCGCCAGCTCGACGCGCTCGACGAGGACATCGCCCTGAGCCGCAACCAGCTGGCTGCTTTGGCGGGCAAAGGTCCGGGCGAGGGTGCGCAACTGCAACGCCCGAGTTTGTCCCTCGCCGCGCCGCTGAAATTGCCGTCGAGCCTGCCGGCGCAATTGCTTGGCCAGCGCCCGGACGTGGTCGCCGGTCGGTGGCAGGTCGCCGCGCAAGCCCGTGGCATCGACGTCGCGCACGCCGGCTTCTACCCCAACGTCGACCTGGTCGGCAGCCTTGGCTACATGGCCACCGGCGGCGGCCTGCTGGAGTTTCTGGCGGGCAAGAAATTCAACTACAACGTCGGCCCGGCGATCACCTTGCCGATCTTCGACGGCGGTCGTTTGCGTGGGCAACTGGGCGAAGCCAGCGCCGGTTATGACCTGGCCGTGGCCAAGTACAACCAGACGCTGGTCAACGCGCTCAAGGGCATCAGCGACCAGTTGATCCGCCGCGAATCGATGGACAAGCAGGCGTCCTTCGCCGCGCAGTCCGTGGCCTCTGCGCAGAAAACCTACGACATCGCGATGATCGCCTACCAGCGCGGCCTCACCGACTACCTCAACGTGCTGAACGCCCAGACCTTGCTGTTCCACCAGCAGCAAATCGAACAACAGGTGCAAGCCGCACGCCTGAGTGCCCACGCTGAACTGGTCACCGCCCTGGGCGGCGGGCTCGGCGCCGGCAACGATGTGCCGCCAGACACCAAGACCCTTCCGAGCAAGACCCCGGCGGCGCTTGCCGTGTTTGATCACTGAGTAGGATTTGATGACGCCCTTGCCTGCACCGCTGCGCTGGTTGCACTCCCTGGAGTGGCGCCGTGGTTTTTTCGACTGGGCACGCAGCGATGGCGTGACCTGGGTCTATATCTTCAAGGTGCTGATCGCCGCGTTCCTCACGCTGTGGCTGGCGATGCGCCTGGAACTGCCGCAACCGCGCACCGCGATGATCACCGTGTTTATCGTGATGCAACCGCAGAGCGGCCAGGTCTTCGCCAAGAGTTTTTACCGCTTCCTCGGCACCCTGACGGGGTCGGCGGTGATGGTCTTGTTGATCGCCTTGTTTGCGCAGAACACCGAATTGTTCCTCGGCGCGTTGGCGATCTGGGTGGGCATTTGCACGGCCGGTGCGACGCGTAATCGCAACTTTCGCGCCTATGGGTTTGTGCTGGCGGGCTACACCGCGGCGATGGTGGGTTTGCCCGCGCTGGCCCACCCGGACGGGGCCTTTATGGTGGCGGTGTGGCGGGTGCTGGAAATCTCTTTGGGGATACTGTGCTCGACGTTGGTCAGCGCCGCGATCCTGCCACAAACCAGCAGCGCCGCGATGCGCAACGCCTTGTACCAGCGCTTCGGCGTGTTCGCGCTGTTTGTCACCGACGGCCTGCGTGGGCGCAGCCAGCGTGACGAGTTCGAGGCCAGCAATGTGCGCTTTATCGCCGAGGCCGTGGGCCTGGAAGGGCTGCGCAGCGTCACCGTATTTGAAGACCCGCACATGCGGCGGCGCAATGGCCGGCTGAGTCGCCTCAACAGCGAATTCATGAGCATCACCACGCGCTTCAACGCCTTGCACCAGTTGCTTGAGCGGCTGCGCACGGATGCAGCCGACCACGTCGCCGCGGCAATCAAGCCGGGCCTGCAAGACCTGGCCGAAGTCCTTGACGGTTTCTCCGGCCGTGCGCTCACCAGCCCCGACGCGGCGCGCCTGGTCAATCAATTGAGCGCCTACAAGGATGGACTGCCCGCCAAAGTGCGCAGCCTGCGTGCGAATTTTCAGCAAGGCAATCCGAGTGAAGCCGAGCAGCTGGATTTTCATACCGCCTACGAGCTGCTTTACCGCTTTGTCGATGACCTGCACAACTACGCGCAGACCCACGCATCACTGGCCGATCACAGCCATGAGCGCGAGCAGTGGAGCGAAGCCTACACGCCGAAAACCAACTGGCTGGCCTGCGCCGCTTCGGGGATTCGCGCGTCCTTTATCCTGATCGTGCTGGGCAGTTACTGGGTGGCCACCGCCTGGCCCAGCGGCGCGACCATGACCCTGATCGCCGCCGCCACCGTCGGCCTGTCCGCCGCCACGCCCAACCCGAAACGCATGGCCTTTCAGATGGCTTGCGGCACCTTGATCGGCGCGTTGGTGGGCTTTGTCGAAATGTTCTTTGTGTTCCCGTGGATCGACGGCTTCCCGCTGCTGTGCGTGATGCTTGCGCCGGTGATTATCTTCGGCTCGTTCCTCGCCTCCCGCCCGCGATACGCCGGCGTCGGCGTGGGCTTGCTGATCTTTTTCAGCACCGGCTCGGTGCCGGACAACCTGACGGTCTACAACCCTTACAGCTTTATCAATGACTACATCGCCATGGTCATTGGCATGCTGGTGTGCGCGGCGGCTGGCGCGATTATCCTGCCGCCGAACAGCCGCTGGTTGTGGCGCCGTCTGGAGCAGGACCTGCGCGAGCAGGTGGTGTACGCGATCAGCGGCAAGCTCAAGGGCCTGGCGTCGAGTTTTGAAAGCCGCACCCGCGACCTGCTGCACCAGGCCTACGGCCTCGCCGTCGGCCAGCCGCACGTGCAACGCGACTTGCTGCGCTGGATGTTCGTGGTGCTGGAAGTCGGCCACGCGATCATCGAGTTGCGCAAGGAGCAGGCGATATTGCCGGTGCACCCGGCGTATGCCGAGTCGCAACCCTGGCGCCAGGCGATCCGCATGATGGGCCGCTCGCTGGTGCGGCTGTTCCTGCAACCGAGCGCCAGCAACCTGGAGCGCGGGTTGATTGCCGTCGACCATGCGATCAGCCGCGTGCAGGCCACCGATGAACCCTTCGCCCCGCACTTCGACACCTCGGCGTTGCGCCGGGTGAAAAGCTACCTGCACTTTATCCGCACGTCGTTGCTGGACCCGCAATCGCCCCTGGCCGCCCTCAAAGGATCCCCGAATGCCTCGTGAAATCGCATTCCACGGCGTCTACATGCCGACCATGACCCTGATGTTTTTTATCGCCGCAGGGTTGGCCTGGGCCTTGGACCGCTTCCTGGCCGGGTTCGACCTGTACCGTTTTTTCTGGCACCCGGCGTTGCTGCGCCTGAGCCTGTTCGTTTGCTTGTTCGGCGCCCTGGCGCTGACCGTCTACCGTTGAGAATGCCCCGATGAAAAAGTTTTTCAGCCTGCTCGCGACCTTGCTGGTACTGGCTTTGGCGATCTGGATTGGCCGCACGCTGTGGGTGCACTACATGGAAACGCCGTGGACCCGCGACGGTCGCGTGCGCGCCGACATCATCAACGTGGCGGCCGACGTCACCGGCGAAGTGGTCGACGTACCGGTGCGTGACAACCAGTTGGTGAAAAAGGGCGACCTGCTGATGCAGATCGACCCCGAGCACTACCGCATCGCGGTCAAGCAGGCGCAATCGCTGGTGGCTTCGCGCAAGGCCACCTGGGAGATGCGCAAGGTCAACGCTCACCGCCGCGCCGACCTCGACGCCCTGGTGATCTCCAAGGAAAACCGCGACGACGCGAGCAACATCGCCGACTCGGCCCTGGCCGATTACCAACACGCGCTGGCGCAACTGGAAGCGGCTGAGCTGAATTTGAAACGCACTCAAGTGGTGGCGGCGGTGGACGGCTACGTCACCAACCTCAATGTGCACCGGGGCGACTACGCGCGCATCGGCGAGGCGAAGATGGCCGTGGTCGATATGAATTCGTTCTGGGTGTATGGCTTCTTTGAAGAAACCAAGCTGCCCCACGTCAAGGTCGGTGACGAGGCCGATATGCAATTGATGAGTGGCGAGACGCTCAAGGGCCACGTGGAAAGCATCTCGCGCGGCATCTACGACCGCGACAACCCCGAGAGCCGCGAACTGATCGCCGATGTGAACCCGACCTTCAACTGGGTGCGCCTGGCCCAGCGCGTGCCGGTGCGCATTCACATTGATGAAGTGCCCGAAGGCGTGCTGTTGGCGGCGGGCATCACTTGCACGGTGATCGTCAACCCAACACAACACTAACTGTGGCAACTGGCTTGTGTGGGAGCTGGCTTGCCTGCGATGGCGGACAGTCAGTTGAAGTATGTATGGCTGACCCACCGCTATCGCAGGCAAGCCAGCTCCCACATTTGACCGTGTTAGGCTTTGATGAAGGTTTCGTGCAGATGGCGCCACAGCAAGGCGCCACTGGCCTGCTTCTCGAACACCACGGTGGCGCGTCGATCAGTCTGTGTGCCGCTGTCATCAACCTGATGTTCGCGGTAAGTCACCGTGGCGCCGCGTGCATGGCGGTCGATCCCGGTCATCTCGCTCAAGGTGATTTTCAAGCCCGGGCGCATACCGCCAAGGCGCGTGAACAGTGCTTTCACCCCGGCCGCATTTACCCGCGTACCGGTGGCGGGTGCGACCATGCTGAACTCGGGTGAGAAGCGCGCCAGCAAGGTTTCCAGTGTGCCTTCAGGCGCAACGCCGGCAAACCATTGCTCGATCTCGACGTGGGTCTGGATTACTTCCTCAAAAAAATCGCTGTAATCAATCATGGCTGGGCTCGTTGGCTGGGTGAAGCAGTGTCCGTACTCTGGAAGCGTCCAGGCGCAGCACTGCAAAAAGGGGCAGCAGTGTCAGGGCTGCCGCTATCGTGAAGGTTATGGCGAAGGAATCCAAGGCCGACAACAACGCACTGAGTGCCGCCGCGCCGAGGCAAAAGCTCACTTGCCGATTGATATTCCACAGCGCGCTGGCATCGCCCATGCGTTGAGCGGGTATATCGAGAAACGCCAGCGTCTGCGCGGTGCTGCTGCACAAGCTGCCCCCCAGGCCCATCAAGGCATAGGCGGCAATCACCCAGGCGGGTTGGTTGAGCAACAGGATGCCGCTGCATTGCAACGCCATGCCCGCCAGCAGCAAGGGTTTGGGACCGCAGCGGTTAAACAGTTTTTTGCTCAGGAAAATCGCCAGCGCCGACGCCAGTGCCCACGGCAGCATCAGCGCGCCGGTCTGCGTGGCGTCATAGCCGAGGCCGCGCAGGTAAAGGATGGCGATCAGGCTGGTGCCGATAAAGACGCCGGGGATGAACAGATAGACCAACATCGCCACGCGCAGCATCGGGCTACGGATCTGCTTGAAGATGCTGCCCACGTCCAGGGCCGGACGCACCGTGGCAGGCGCGTCAGGTTTTATCCACAGCAGTGCCAGCAGCAACGTGATCAACGCCAGCGGCAGGTTGACATAGAAGATCCAGCGCCACGACAGGCTGTCGACGATCAACCCGCCCAGCGCCGGCGACAGCGCCGGCACCAGCAGCGCCACCGACATCACCCGCGCCGTCAACTGGCTGCGTTCTGCCGCTGGAAAATGCCGATAGGCCATGGCCTGGCCCACGGGAATCAGCAGTCCGCCGCCCAAGCCTTGCAGCGCCCGCCAGCCAATCAGGGTTTCGATAGAACTCGCCTGGCCGACCATCAGCGAAGCCCCCGCAAATAAAAGCAGGCTCGCCGCGATCAGCGTTCGTTCGCCCATCAGTGCCGCCAGCCACACGCTCAGGGGAATGATCACGGTCAGCCCAAGCATGTAGGCATTGCTGATCCAGGCCAATTGTGTGACCGAGGCGTGCAACTCGCGGGCGATGTCCGGGTAGGCGACCGTGGCGACAAACATGTTCACCAGGTCCAGGGCAAAGCCGAATAAAAAGATCCAGGCGACTTTCGAGCGGTAGGTCATGGACGCGATCCTGCGAATGAAGCGCGCAGGGTAGGCCGCCAGCAGGGTTTGGGCTACGCCGGTTTGCCTGTTAGTTTGTCAAAAATATTTTGACAAAGGAGGGCGCGGCCGATGGTCAGCCTGGACCGATTCGACACCTTCAAGGCTGTGGTAGAAGCCGGTTCGCTTACCGCAGCGGCCGATTTGCTGGGCCAGACCCGCGCCGTGGTCAGCTTCAACCTCAAGCGCCTGGAAGCAGAGCTGGGCGTAACCCTGCTGACCCGCAACACCCGCCAACTGGCGCTGACCGATGCCGGCGAGCGTTTTTATCTGCGCTGCACACGCATGCTTGAAGAAGCGCGCCTGGCGGTGGAAGAGGCGCGCTCCGAACATGCCCAGCTCAAAGGCACGTTGCGCATCACCACCACAGTCGAATACGCGCTGGCGGTGGTTGCCCCTGCAATCGAGGCCTTTCGGCGCTTGCACCCGGACCTGAACATTCACTTATCCACCTCCTCGACCCACGCCGATTTGATCTCCGAACGCTTTGATGTGGCGATTCGACTGGGACGTCTGCTCGACTCCAATCACCGTGCGGTGCAGTTGTCGACCTTTGAGGTGTTTGCAGTGGCAGCGCCCGAGTTTGCCGAGGTTCAAACCCTGGATGCGTTGGAGCAGGTGCCCAAGCTGGGCCATGGCCGTTTGACCGAACTGAGCCTGACCGACCCGGCCGGCGGCGAGCATCAATACCGCGCCGGCCCGACTGCGCTGGTGGCCGACAGTGCGGCCGTGCTTCAGGCGTTTGCCGTGCGCGGCCTCGGCGTGGCGGTGCTGCCGCAATGGTTGGTGCAGGATGACCTGGCGGCGGGGCGCTTGGTGCGCTTGTTGGCGGACCATCGTTTTGCGCCACAGGGGATCTACGCGATGTACCCCGACACCCGGCATTTGCCGCTCAAGGTGCGGGCGTTTATTGATTTTATGAAAGGCTAGAGCGAGCCCGACAGGCCGAAGCGCTTCTTCAAGACTTTTTCCAACAGGGCCTTGGGCACCAAGGCCGCCATCAGTGGCAGCGCCCGGCAGCCATTGCCCGCGCGCAGCAGCCGTGGCGGCGTTGGCTGTTGCACGGCCTTTAATACCTGCGCCGCGAATTGCTCGGCTGAGGTCGGGTTGTTCTGCGAGGCCTGGGAGCGCGCACGAATGCCTTCGCGCAACGGCCACCATGGTGACTTTTCGTTGATCAACAGCTCGGCCTGGGCGCCGGCGTTTTTCGCAAAATGCGTGTCGATAGCGCCCGGCTGCACTTCCATCACGCGCACACCAAATGGCGCCAGCTCCATGCGCAGTGCGTCGCTCAACGCGTGCACCGCCGCCTTCGAGGCGCAGTAGGCGCCGGCAAACGGTGTCACCAATACGCCGGAGACGCTGCCGATGTTCACCACCAGGCCTTTGGCTCGGCGCAGTGCAGGAAACAGCGCCTGGGTCACGCCGACGATGGAAAACACATTGGTTTCGAACTGGCGTTGCATGGCCTCGGTGCCGCCGTCGAGCAGCGGGCCCATGGCGCCGTAGCCGGCATTGTTGATCAGCACGTCCAGCCCGCCGATCTGTTCGGCGAGCGCCTTGAGCGCCATGGCGTCGTTGACGTCCAGTTGCACGGCCTTGAAACCGGCGGCAGCCAGGGCGCTCACATCATCAGGCTGGCGGGCGCTGGCCCACACTTCATGGCCTGCGGTTTTGAAGGCATCGGCCAGGGCGCGGCCGATGCCGCTGGAGCAGCCGGTGATCAGTACAGTGGGCATGAATCAATCCTTTGTCAGTCCGAGAAACTGCCTTGCAGGTGCTCGGCGCGAAATTCCAGGGTTTGCGGGCGGTAGCCGGGGCGCAGCGGTGGTGTGGGCAGGCAGTCGTCCCAGGTGGCGCCGGCCTGCAACTCGCCGGGGCCGCGATAGCGTGGAGCGGCGTAGACATTGTCGGCCAGGTTGACGGAGTCGCCCGGTGCATACGCTGCAACGCGCCAGCGCAGTTCGGTCAGCGGTACGTCGTTGCCGTTGCTCAGGACCAGTTTCAGCGGCCGGTCTGGCGGGCATTCCTGCGGCGCATAGCTGATGCGTAGTTCCAGGCGCGACAGTTGCGAGGCTTCGCGGCTGTCCAGCCACACCACCCAAATCGCCACGCAGCCCAGGCCGACAGCGGCCGCGAGCGACACCGGCAACGCCTTGGCCGGGTAGCGCAGCAGCAGGATCAGCCAGGTGATGATCAGGAGAACGCCGAAGAACATGGAGACCACCTCGAATAGGGAACGAGCATCCTAACTTAAGCGTAGGTGGGATTGGCGAGCTTGAGATAAGTGTTGATTGGGCCGCCGCCATCGCAGGCAAGCCAGCTCCCACCTTCGACTGCATTCACAAATCAAAAGGTGGGAGGGGGCTTGCCCCCGATGACTGACTTACTGAGCAGAAGAATCCGCCTGCAACCCTTCGGTGCAAGCCTCTCGACCAAGACCAAACTGGTCTCGGCCCATCGCAGGCAAGCCAGCTCCCACAGTTGACCGGGTACATCCGTTGGAATGCGGTCAACTGTGGGAGCTGGCTTGCCTGCGAAGAGGCCTTCAGAAACACCCAAAACCCCACAAAAAAAGCCCCCACCCAACCCACTGCGGATAGGGGACGCAATGGGCTGGGTGAGGGCTTCTTTCTACGACTGTATTACTGCGCGATAGTTTTCACCGACACGCCACGTTCAACCGGCGTGGAGCGTCCGTAGATATCTTCGAAGCGCTCGATATCGTCTTCGCCCAGGTAGCTGCCCGATTGCACTTCGATGATTTCCAACGGGATCTTGCCCGGGTTGCGCAGGCGGTGCACCGAGGCGATCGGGATGTAGGTGGACTGGTTCTCGCAGAGCAGGAACACGTTCTCGTCACAGGTGACTTCGGCCGTGCCGCTGACCACGATCCAGTGCTCGGCGCGGTGGTGGTGCATTTGCAGGGAAAGGCACGCGCCCGGCTTGACCGAGATGTGCTTGACCTGGAAGCGGCCGCCCATGTCCACCGAGTCGTAAGAGCCCCACGGACGATAGACTTCGCAGTGGTTCTGGGTTTCGCTGCGGCCCTGGTCGTTGAGGGTGCTGACCATCTGCTTGACGCCCTGGACCTTGTCCTTGTGGGCAAT
Organism: Pseudomonas sp. 14P_5.3_Bac1; assembly: GCF_025466135.1. Lineage (NCBI taxonomy): Bacteria > Pseudomonadati > Pseudomonadota > Gammaproteobacteria > Pseudomonadales > Pseudomonadaceae > Pseudomonas > Pseudomonas sp. 14P_5.3_Bac1. The sequence continues at coordinate 24,008 of NZ_JANLOF010000013.1, forward strand.
CATCATCGCGTCCTTGGTTTCCACCACTACGATGTTGTCCAGGCCGATCACCGACACCAGCTTGCCGTTGCCGTGAATCATGCAGTTGCGGCTGTCCTGGATCACCACGTCGCCTTTGCTGACGTTACCGTGGATGTCTTTGTCGTTGACCGCCCACAGCGAGGCCCAGCAACCCACGTCGCTCCAGCCGGCACTCAGCGGTACCACGCAGGCACGCTGGGTTTTTTCCATCACGGCGTAGTCGATGGAATTGTCCGGGCAGCAGGCGAAGGTGGCTTCGTCGAAGGTCACGGTGTCTGCGGTCTGCTCGCTGCGTTCCAGGGTCAACAGGCAGGTGTCGTAGATGTCCGGATCGTGTTTTTTCAGCTCTTCGAGGAAGCGGCTGGCGCGGAACAGGAACATGCCGCTGTTCCAGAAGTAACCGCCGCTTTTGACGAACTCGACCGCGCGTTTTTCATTGGGTTTTTCGACGAACTGTTCAACGCGGCTTACGCCTTCGGGCAGCAGTGAATCGTTGGTGGACTTGATGTAGCCATAACCGGTTTCCGGACGGGTGGCCGGTACGCCGAACAGCACCATCTCGCCACGCTCGGCCGCCACGGTGGCCAGGGCCAGGGCGCGTTGCAGGGCTTTCTGGTCGTCGATCACGTGGTCGGCGGGCAGCACCAGCATCAGCTCGTCGCGGCCTTCATTGACCAGCATCATCGCCGTCAGGGCCACGGCCGGCGCAGTGTTGCGACCGAACGGCTCCATCAGGATGCGCTGGCATTCGAGCTTACGCGTGCTCAGTTGCTCGTTGACGATAAAACGGTGGTCCTTATTGCAGACCACGATCGGTGAGTCCATGCCTTCGAACACCAGACGCTCCAGGGTTTGCTGGAACAGCGTGTGCTCGCCGGTCAGGGCCAGGAATTGTTTCGGGAACTGTTTACGGGAAAGCGGCCAAAGACGTGAGCCGCTACCACCGGAAAGGATTACTGGGATCATGTGTTTCTCCTTGAATCAATTTGGGTCAGAGCTACGAAGGTTTGTCGTTTCACTCTTGTTTTTGTCTCGGTCTGAACTGACACCCTGGTCCTTGTGGGAGCTGGCTTGCCTGCGATGCAGACGACTCGGTGTTTCAGTTACACCGCAGTGATGCCATCGCGGGCAAGCCCGGCTCCCACAGGGGGCATGGGTCAATTCAAGAATCTAATCAGCGGGTCGATACCGGGCGTTTTACCCAGACTGGCGAAATGCTCGAACCGGAACCGGTCACATACAGCACCGCCGCTTCACCGCGCTCCAGGGCCACTGGCTTCACGTCGCCGACCTTTTTGTCGCCGTCATACAGGGCCAGGCTCACCTTCACCGGGTTGATTTCACGCTCGCCACGGCCTTTGGCGGCCACCGACTTGACCACGTCGGTCTTGCCGTCGGCGGTTTTCAGAGTCAGGGCCTTGTCGCTGAGGTTCTGCACGCGCACCAGGGATTTTTGCTTGTTCTTGAACGGCGGTTCTTCGATCAGTTGGGGCTGGCCGCTGCCGCTGTTGACCAGGGTGTAGTAATGATCGGCGGCGAGTTTGACCGGTACGGTCTGGCTGCCGACCTTGGCGCTGTAGTCGCCGCCCGGCATGAAGCTGAAATCGCTGCTGGCCAGTGGCGCAACGTCGCTCAGGTTGGTGGCGCCGACGGTGGCGCTGACTTCCTGGTTGCTGGCGTTGTACACACGTACAAAGCTTGAGCCTTTCGGCGCGGTTGGGCCGTAAAGGGCGGCGTCGCCCCCGGCGAAGGCGGACATCGATACGAAGCTCAAGCCGGCAGCAATGGCCAGGGTCTTGGCGAGACGACGCGGAGTAGTAGTGAAAGTCATGTGAATTACCTCTCTTTCAGTTTTGCGCCCGGTCGGGCGTCTCGGATTTTTGGGTTTTAGCTGGTGTGTTCAGTGCCATGTTCTGTTGGCGCGAACCGGCTTGTTTAAGCTGCGCAACCCACTGCGGGTCGGCATCACCGATTTCGTTGTTGACGGGCAGATAACGTTCAGGGAACTCCCAGATCAGCACCTGTGGCGGGCTGTTCTTGAAGTCGTCGCTTTTGAGGTAGCTGAGCATCGGCAGAATCGGGCCGTGGCCGTCTTCGGAGTAGTTGATGACGTCGCTGTGCAAGGCTTGCTTGAGGGCGCCGACGAAGTTCCAGTTGGGGTTGGCGCTGTAGCTGGTGCCCACCAGTGCCACTGGGGTTTCGCTGTCGCTGAACAGGCCGTCGTCGCCTTTGTTTTCAGCCAGGTGCGTGACGCGTTTTTGCAGCGGCTCTTTGGGCGGCATCAGGTTTTCGAACAGCGGGTCCAGCGGCAGGAACAGACGCAGGTCGCCTTTGTGCGGCTCGGTTTTTTCCGCTTCGGTGACAAAGCGCTGCGGCTCACCGCTGAGCGGGGCCTTTTCGCTGATCACCTTGGCCAGTTGCTTGGCGGCAATTTCGGCGCCGTCCGGGGTCCAGTGGGTGTCGGTGCGCAGGAACACTTGCGTGCCGCCCAGCTTGGCCTGTTGCAGCGGGCCTAGCAGGTCGGGCGCGATGATCTTGTCGGCGGCGACACGGGCGTGGAAGTCCTGATACAGGTTGGCGTGGATGCTCGCCGGTTTCACTTCGCCCAGGTGTTCCGGGTACAGGCGCACCTTGGCCGGCACAATCGCCATGACCAATTGAATGCCCTGAGCCTTGAGCTTCTGGCGCACGCCTTCGACCAGCGCGTAGTTGCCCTCAAGGTTCTGGTCTTCGTTGACGATGGGGTTGAACTCCTCGTCGCTGTACAACCAGTGATCACGGCCCAGCACCACGCCAGGGCGGCCTTCGTTGAACAGCTTGTAGTCCAGCGCGGCCCACAGGTTGGTGCCGATGCGCTTGATCGGGAACTGGTCGTCGTAGTGCGTTTCGACGGCCTTGGTCCAGCGACCGTTGAGCACGGTCGCGTCGGCGTTGGTGCTGAAGCCGAAGAAGCTGCGCATCGACCAGGCGCCCAGGGCCAGCAGCACCAGCAGGAACAGCGCGATGTAGAGGACGCGGAATGAACGGGTCATGGTCGGCTCCCCTCAGAATTGGAAGTAAAGGAACGGCGAGAAACTCTGCGCCGACAGTTTCAGGATTGACGCCACGAACAGCAGCAGTACAGCGCCGCGCATGGCGTAGCGTGGCCAGTCAGCGGTCCAGTAGGCCGGCTGCACGGCGGCGTCCTGGCCGACGGTGAAACCTGGCTGGTGGATGCTGCCCGGGTTGTCGCCCGGCACGGCCTTGATCAGGCTCGGGTCGGCCGGCTTGGCTTTCTCGGCAGGGCGGTTGGTGTAGAAATCGCGCAGGCCGAAGAACGCCAACGTTGCGTACGCCACCACCAGGGTTGCCACTTGCAGGCCGGTGAGGCTGGCGCGGTTGAGTTCCGACAGCGACCATTCGCCAAAGCTGAACATTGCGCCGTACATACGGCCGGCGACGTGCAGGTTCTCTGAGCGGAAGATCACCCAGCCCATTACCACCAGCAGGAAGGTGAAGGCCCAGCGCACCACGTTGAAGCTGCGCGGCGCGGTGTTGAGGCCGATGGCTTTTTCAATCGCCAGCCACATGCCGTGCCAGGCACCCCACACGATGTAGGTGATGTTCGCGCCGTGCCACAGGCCACCGAGCAGCATGGTCAGGAACAGGTTGCGGTAGGTGATCAGCGTGCCTTTGCGGTTGCCGCCCAGGGTGATGTACAGGTAGTCACGCAGCCAGGTGGACAGGCTGATGTGCCAGCGACGCCAGAACTCGGTGATCGACTGGCTGATGTACGGTTGCTTGAAGTTTTCCATGAAGCGAAAACCCATCATCAAGCCCAGGCCGATGGCCATGTCGCTGTAGCCGGAAAAGTCGAAGTACAGCTGCGCGGTGTACGCCAGCGCACCCAGCCAGGCGTCGCCCGTGGTGGGGTTTTGCAGGGCGAAGCAATGGTCGGCGACCACCGCGAGGGTGTCGGCGATAAAGACCTTCTTGATAAAGCCCTGCATGAACCGCGTGCAGCCCTCGGAGAACTTGTCGAGGGTGTGGGTGCGGTTGTTGAACTGGTCGGCCAGGTCGCGAAAGCGCAACACCGGGCCGGCAATCAGGTGCGGGAAGATCGCCACGAACGCCGCAAAGTCGATGAGGTTGCGGGTGGCCGGGGTGTCGCCGCGGTACACGTCGATGATGTAGCTGATGGACTCGAAGATGTAGAACGAGATGCCGATCGGCAACAACACGTGGGTGAGGATGAACGGCTCCAGACCCACCGACTTCATCATCACGTTGATGCTGTCGACACCGAAGTTGGCGTACTTGAAGTAGCCGAGGATGCACAGGTCGACCGCCACGCCCAACAGCAGCCAGCGCTGGGCCGGCTTGGTGCGTACGCCTGCCGCACCGACCTTGAGGCCGATCCAGTAATTCCACAGCGTTACAGCGGCGAACAGCGCCAGGAAGTCCACTCGCCACCAGGCGTAGAACACGTAGCTGGCAATCAGCAGCAGCAGGTTGCGATAGCGTTGCCCGCTCAAGTAGTACAAGCCGAGAAAGATCGGCAAGAACAGAAACAGGAACACATTGGACGAGAAAACCATCCCGATCTCTCCATGTTTAACAGACAGTCAAGGGCCAGAGCCCCCCCAAACCCCCCCACGATTTCGGGGGAGGCCGTACAACATTCCTACTGACGAAACCGGCTCAAACTGTGGGAGGGGGCTTGCCCCCGATGGCGGTGTAACAGCCGCCATCTGTGTTGAATGACACACTGCTATCGGGGGCAAGCCCCCTCCCACATGTCTAACCGCGTTTCGTCAGATTCCTTTGTTGCCCTTTTCATGCGTCGGGTCGTAGACCTTGGTCAGGTCACCGCCGAGCCGGAAGGTCTTGAACGGCTGCATGCCATGCTTGCGTTCGAGCACATCCGGGGCGCAGGTGTAGAGGGTGCAGAAGGGTTCAAGCCAGGCAAATTTCATGTCTTCCTTGAGGTCCTTCATGTCCTGCTCTTTGCCGTTCTTCTTCTCGAAGATCTCCGGGTCTTTGACCCCGGCCAGCACTTTGTCGCCCAGGCGTTTGAGCGCGCCGTTGTTTTCCTGGCGCAGATCCACGCCGTTGACCAGGGCAAAGCTGGCGATCATCGACAGCGGCGGCAACGCGTAGTTGTGGTACGACAGAGCCCGCTGCTGACGCTTCAACTCGTTGGGCAAAAAGCCCTGGTCGTCGACCTGGTTGGCGCCGACTTTGTATTCCTTCACGGCCCAATCAAACAGGTCGCGGCGGTTGGTGGCGACGGAGGTTGCCATCACCGACCAGGCGGCCCAGTAGGAGTGGTTGTTAGTTTTTTCCAGCGGCAGGTTGTCCCAATCGCTCACCACCTGATCGGCCAGCTTGTTGAACCAGGCTTCGATCACCTGCGACTCCTGCTGGTGGTTGGCCAACGGGTGGGAGTCGGAGAACTTCAGGCGCACATAGGCCGAGGCCATGCTGCCCAGCGCCCATTTGCGCATGGACTTGCCGGTGTGGTTGAAGTCCTTGGACATCAACGCATCTGCCTTGGCCCAGCTGGTCAGCCAGTTGAGCGTGCATTCGAGCTGCTGCGGACGACCGTCGCGCATGAACTGCATCACGCGCTTGCTGGTGTCTTTTTCCAGCTTGGTGATGTCGGCCGTGCTGTCGCGAAAGGCTTTTTCGGATTGCACATTCAGGGTGGAACGGGCTTTGTCCGAACCTTCGTACTTGCTGCGAAATTGCAGCGAGCCGGTGTACGGCGCCGGCATGGCGTCGCAGTCATTCTTGAAGTCGCCGGTCTTGAACGCTTCCACCGGGGCGAAATAGCCCTGGGGCGGGCGCAGTGGCGCGGCGGCGTTGACTGAACCGGCGAACATCGCCAGGCCCAGCAGCGTTGGAATCAATAACTTCTGCATAGGTAACCTCATTGCGCACTTACTTCACGGCAGCGAAGCAGTCTTCTGACCGCCGCTAGGGAATACGTTGCGTGTGCAAATTTTCGCTTCGACTTTCTGCGCGGCAGCGCCCGCTTCGGGACCCTGCACTTCCACGGCCAGCAAGTTCTGCGAGGCCCAGTCTTCATCGGTGCGCAGTTCAAAGGCGAAACGCCCGTCTGTATCGGATGTTTCGGGTTTCTCGATCTTGATGTCCTCGTGGCGCCCGTTCATGTACCAGAGGGTGGCTTGCAGGGTCTTCACCGACGGGTCGGCGAAGCGGATGTCGACCTGGTGACTGCTGTTACGCAGGTCTTTGTTCGAACTGTTGACCAGCAATTCGTTCTTGCCGGGTTTGAGCGTGGTGCTGGCGCTCATCTGCGCGGTCTTGCCTTCGCAGCCGTTGTCGAGCAGCGACATCATCTGGCGGTAGATGGTCTCCTGGTCGAGGCGGTACAGCGGCGAGAATTCCCAGATGAGAATTTTCGGCGGGGTTTTCTGGAATTCATCGCTGCCCAGGTACTGGATCATCGAGCCTTCGAGGCCACCGCCGGGGAAAGCGACGTTGAGGATGTCGGCGCCGATTTCCTGCTCGAGGAAGCCGGCGAAGTTGTAGTTCTTGCCGCTGTGGCTGGTGCCGACCAGGGTGATCTGCGGGTTGCCCGAATCGCCGAACAGGTCGCCGTCACCGGCTTCGCCTTTGGGCTCGGTGGTGAACTGGTCCATGTACTGGATCGCGTAGCTGGTGCCGCACAGTTGCCCGGCCATGTTGTGCAGGGTGCCGGTCTTGCCCATGCGTCCGGAGCGCTTGGTTTCGAATTCGCGCTTGGGAATATCCGCAAACTCAGGCATCGCACGCACTTTGGCACCGACGATTTTCGCGGTGCGCTGGGCGCCGTATGGGGTCCAGTGTTGGTCGCCGCGGAAGTAGAAATCGTGGGCCGGCAATTCATCCGGCAGTTGCTCGTTGGTCAGCGGCGACAAGTCCGGCACCACGTAGCCCATCTTGGCGAACCGGCCGAGCATGGTTTTGTAGTTGCCCAGTGCCTTGTCGAAATCGAACTTGGCTTTCTCTTCGGGGTTGAGCTTGTTGCGGTTCACCAGGCCACGGGTCGGCTGGTAGACCACCACCAATTCCACACCCTTGGCCTTGAACGCATCGTGCAGCTGTTGCATGCGTTTGTAGCCGGCGGGGCTGGTGTCAAATTCGGTGCGCAGGTCTTCCTGGGTACGGAACAGCCAGTCGCCCTGGGCTTGTACCAGGGTGGTGAAGTTCTGCTGATAGCGCGTGGTGTAGTTCTTCGCATCATGGGCCGCGGGGCACAGGCTGCAGCACGGTTCGGCGGTAAAGGTCGGCGCCTTGACGTCATCGGCGCGCACGCCTTGGCTGGCCGCCAGCAGGCCGAGGGTCAGACCCGAGAGGCTCAGCAGTTTGATCATGTGTGGGTGCATAAGGGTCATCCTCAGTCCTGCATTTCGGTCTGGCGTTCGACAGGGTCGATCAGCACGGCTTTCTGTTGGCGCACCAACAGGTCGAGAATTTCTTCCTGCCGATCACCCAGCACGCCGTTGAAGCTGATGCCGCTGGATTTGGTCGGCGCCAGCATCGACACGCGGTACAGCTCGACACTCAAGGGCGAGTCGATCGACAGCGGCCCGCTGCCGTTACCCGCCAATTCACCGCCGACCACGATCAGCGAGACCTTGGCGTCGAACGGGTCGAGGGCGATGTCGCGGTCGGTGTCGGTCAAATCCTTGATGTGGCCGTACACGCCGGTCAGCCCGTTGGCCATCGAGGTGTTCTCGTACAGGCGGATGTTCACGCTGTTACGGATGCGAATGCCGTGGCGACGGTTGCTGATCACCTTGTTGCCCCACAGCAGGTTGTCAGCGCTCTCATAGAGCGTGATGCCGTCGGTGTGGTTGCGGTAGATCTCGTTGTCGGCGATCAGGTTGTTGACGCTGTTACGGTCGATCACCAGGCCCGACAGCTTGTTGTCGTAGCTGCGGTTGTTGAAGATGAAGCTGTCGTTCACTTCCCGGGAAATGATGATGCCGTGCTTCTTCTTGGTGCCGTAGACGGTGTTGTCCGCAATGATCAGGCCGTGGGAACGGTCGTGCGGGTCAATGCCGTAGACGATGTTGTCTTTGTAGGTATTGCCCTTGAGCACAAAGCCGGTGGTTTCGTAGCAGTAGAAGCCGTACCACATGTCCGAGAACTCGGAATCGACGATCCAGCCGGTCGGCTCAGGGCGCTTGAGCACCTTGGCCATGTTCGGCGTGTACTGGGAAATACTCACCCCGTACGACTTACTGTTGGCGTAGCCGAAGCTGGCCATCTTGCTGTTGGCGACGTAAGTCTCGGTGCCGCCCCAGGCCAGCAGGAACGGGCGAAACTCCTTGGGCGACTGAAACAGCGCCGGGCCATTGGTCTTTTCATTCCAACCGGTGATCTTGGTGTCACGCACAAACAGCTGACCGTCGTTGATCAGGAACGAACCGGCTTGTTGGGACAGGCGTAGCTCCTGGGTCTTCTTGTCGATTTCCAGAATGCCCTTGCGCCCGACCACGATTGGCAGCTTGGCCAAAAACACGCCCGGCGAGGTTTCGCTGAAGTACTGCTTGGGCACTTTGCCGAGCAGGTCCTTGAGGTTCAGGTAGCCGTCGTCGACAAAGATCGCCTGGGGAATGCCGTGCTGGCGCACCACCCATTCGGCCATCTTGTTATCGCCGCCGATAAAGTCCTTGAGCGCGTCTTCCTGCATCATGCGGCGGATGCTGATTTTGCCGGGCTTGCTTCTGACGATCTTCTTTTCCATCGCCGCGGCGGTGTAGCCCGACAGGTCCGGCAGGGCAGGCTTGGCCATTTCCAGCGGCGCGGTCGGCGGGCTGGAGATGGTGTAGGTCTTGGCCTGTTGCAGTTCTTTGGCGATAGTCGGCGCCTTGCCCTGCTGCGGGGTGTCGGCGAAGGCTGTGGCACTGGCCATCAGCATCGCGGCAACCAGCAATTTTTGAGGAATCATTGCGCAGGCTCCCATCAGAACTTCCAGATCACGTCGACAAAGGCGCGATGCATGTACGAGTCGACCTGGCTGCCATAGGCGTCACCCGGCTTGAACACGCCGGCACGAAAGCGCACCAGCGCCGACGGTTCGTCGATCGACTGACTGAGCGCGGCCGGCAGCAGGCCTTTCTTGAAGTACTTGGTGACCACCAGGTCCATCTCCTGGCCCAGGTCTTTCTTGCCGTCTTCAAGCGGCAGGGAAGTGCTGGACAGGATCGCGTCGGTCACGTCATCGGTGTTGTTCTGCACGGCATCGATGCCGTTGCTGCCCACCGGCTTGTTACCGTCCACGCGCCAGAATTTGTGATAGACCAGGCTGGCGTCATAGTCCTCGCGCAGCTGCCAGGACCCGAACAGGCTCATGGACTGCATGTTGTTCATCTCGCCACGAAACGCTTCGCCGAAGCGGTGCACGCGGGACTGGGTGCCGGTCCAGTTCGAACGGTTGCTTTGCAGGCCGTTCTGTTCGTAGTTGGCACTCGCGCGGGAGTAGGCCGCGCCGACTTGCCATTGCGGGTCCAGACGCAGGCGCACACCCAGGTCGGTGGCCCAGCCACTCACGTCATCGCTGCGCTTGGCTTCGGTTGGGCGGGTGCCGTCTTTGTTCAGGGCGTTGACCGTGTCGCGGTCGCCTTTCATGCCGGTGACGCTGGCCCAGTAGTTGACGGTGTTGGTGTTGCGCCAGTTATAGGCGTCGCTGTTGGCTTCGATGCCGAGCCAGGTCAGGTCGCCATTCTCGCGTTTGTCCAACGGGTCGGTGGCCACGCCCGGTTCGGCGTAGTCGAGCTTGCCGTCGTCATGGGTGTGGTGACCGCGCAGGCCGATCCACTGCCCCGGCGTCCACTGGTAGGCGGCGTCAGCGTAGAAGTGCTGGCGGTCCTTGTCCTTGGGCGACAGTTCCTTGAGGTCGGTGCGGTATTCGCTGAAGCGTTCGGCAGCGCCGACGTTGGCCTTGAGCAACGTGGTGTCGAAGGTCCAGTTCAGCGCCTCGATGTTGGTGTCGCGCCATTGGCCGTCGTCATTGCGCAGGCGCTGGCGGCCGAACTTGAGGATCTCGCCGGGGTAGGGCGTAAAGCCGCTGTAGCCGACCCAGAACTCGCGCAGGGCCAGGTAGTTTTTCTTGGCCTTGCGGTCGTCGTTGCTCGATTGCTCGGTCGTGTCATCGGAGGACTGTTGCAGCGTGTCGGTCTCGATGATGTCGCTCGACACGACCGCCTGGCCCATGGCGTAGGCGCTCCACGCGCCGCTTTCGCCGTAGATCCACGGGCGCAGGTCAAGGCCGATGCCGTTGACGTCGCCGCCTTTCTGCGTGCCGAGGTCGCGGTCATCTTCCGATTGCGCGGTGGCTTTGACTTCCAGGCCGAAGTTCTTGGCTTCGGTCAGCGCGGCCAGGGTCGGGCACGACCACAGCAGGGCGAAGGTCAGGCCGATGCCGGCCTTGACGAATGGATTGAGCTTCATAGGGATTCCTCGCCGTCTTCTTCTTGCAGGGCGTGCAGTTGCAGCGTGCTCTGGGCCAGGGTGCCGCGCGCGGCCAGTTCCTGTTGCACCAGGCGTTGGCCTTCGGCGCGTTGCTCTGGCGTGAGCGGGGCTTCGAGCTGCGTGGCCAAGTCATTGGCCTCTGGCGTGTCCTGGGCTTTAGCCAACTGGCTGAAGACGTAGGCGTTCAATGGGTCGGGCTTGGTGCCCTTGCCTTGGGAAAACAATTGCGCGATGGCGAAGTCGGCGCTGTTCTGGCCGTTGCGCGCAGCGGTCAGCAAATGGTCGAGGGCTTTTTGCGAATAGACCTTGCCCAGGTAGCCGCGACGGTAGATCTGGCCAAGGTAGTAATCGGCGGCCACTTCCTTGCCCACGGCTTTTTCGAAATGCGCTTCGGCGGCCTTGGCATCTGCCGGGACCCACTTGCCTTCGTAATAGAGCTTGCCCAGCAACAGCTCGGCGCGCGGATGGTCGGCGGCGCGGCCGTTGTCCAAGTACTTCATCATCTGGTCGACGTCGCCCAGTTCGGGGAAGTCGTAGAGCAGTTGCGCCAGGCTGACCCAGGACGCCGGATAGCCAGGGGCGATTTTTTCCAGCAGGGCTTGCGCGGTTTTCTCGTCGGTCTTGCCCAAGGTTGCATCGCCCAACACGCGGGCCACGCTGTCGACACGCTGCGCGGTGACGGTGCCACGGCTGTAGCCGGCTTCCATCTGCTTGAGCAGTTCGGCCTGTTTTTCCGGCTCGGCTTTTTTCTGGTAGACCGTGGCCAGCTCGACATAGCAGATGTCGGTGGTGTTCAGCGCGGCTTTGCAGATGCGCTCCACGTCATCCAGATGCTGGTCGTAGGTGTCCTGGGTGCGATACAGCAGCACTTGGGCCAGACCTGCTTCCGGGTAACCCGCGGCCTGCCATTTGCTGATCTGCTGTTGGGCATTCACGTTGGGGAAACTGTGCGGGTACTGCAGGTACAGCATCGCCAGCGGAATCAGGGTATTGCCTTCGCCATTGGCAAAGGCTTTTTTCAACAGGCCTTCGGCCTCGTGCTGCTCGGCCTCGGTGGCGCCGGGCTTGGCCACCAGCAGGCGACCCAGGCGGGCCTGGGCGCGTGGCGAGGTATCGGCCGCCGCGCGGTAGGTGGCTTCGGCCTGGCGGATTTGCTCGGGGTCGCGGGTGGTCACCTGGATATCGGCCAGGCCCACTTGGGCCTCGCTGTAACCCAGGTCTGCCAGCTGCTGATAGTTCTGCTGGGCGGTCACCGTGTCGCCACGTTTCAAGGCTTCGTTGGCCAGGCGCTGGTCGGGCAGGCCGGCGCAACCGGCCAGGCTCACCGCCAATGCCAGCGCGCAGAACGCAGAGGCTGAGTGAAATCGGCTCTGTGTGGGAGCTGGCTTGCCTGCGATGGCGTCACCTCGGTGCATCTGAAAAACCGAGTCGCCTGCATCGCGGGCAAGCCCGGCTCCCACATGGGTCAATGCTGTTTTTGAAATAGGGTTCACAGGCATGTCCTCGCTTACAGGCCGTGAGCCATGGCTTTATCGATCAGCCAGTTCAGCGATGGGCCACGGTCGCTGGTCACTTCGACCGGGCGACCGGCGTAGGTGCTGTCCAGCGGCGCATCCGGCTTGATCTGCACGCGGATGTCGGAGGACAAGTCGGCGCTGTTCAGGCTGGTGCTGCTGACGATGGTGCCGGTGCGGATCTGTTCTTCGTCGGCAACCTGGAAGCTCACCGGTGTGCCTGGGCGAACGTCGGCGAACTGGCGGTAGGTGAAGCGCGCTTCCACATTGGCCAGGCTGCCGCGTGGCACCAGTTGGAAGATCACATCGCCTTTGCTGGCGTACTGACCGTCGGCGACCAGTTGCTGGGCCACCACGCAATCGCAAGGCGAGGTCAGGGTGCCGGTCATTTGCTTGCCGAACAGCTCTTCGACCTTGGCCGGTTGCAGTTGGTCTTCGTCCAGGTGGCCCTTGAGCACATCGAGCATGCTGGTGCTGAAGGTCGCCAGTGGCGCGCCTTTGGCGGCGACCGCGTCACCTTTGAGCAGGCTTTGCACGGTGCCGTCGCGCGGCATGGTCACGTTCATGCCCGGCACGCTGACGAGGCCAGCCTGAGCGTGGCTGACGAAGTACATGCCGTAAATGGATTTGAGGACGAAACCGAACGCTGCCAGGCCGACGATGAAGATACCTGCGCTGAACACCACGGCGCGCAGGCGGCCCGCGGCGCTCATGTTGCTGCCGCCGTCCTTGACCTTGCGCGCCTTGGTGAAGTTGTCGCGCTGCAGGGTCGCCAGCACGTCGCCCATGGTCACGATGTCGCCGGACAAGTGCGAGGTGATCAGGTGGCGCAGGGTGGAAATATCCTGGGCGTCCAGGTTCTGGAACTGGCAACCGGTGCGGCCGGTCTGGCGGTCGTAGGAGCGAATCTGCAGCTCTACGTCCATCGCCAGGCCGAGGTTATCGATGACAAATTGCAGGCGGCCCTTGTGCACTTCACCGACGGTCAACGGCTGGGTGGCGGTGAACGCCAGGCCGCCGGCGGACAGGTCGATCACCCGTGCTTCGGTCTGGGTGCGGTCGGTGTTGAAAAAGCGCAGCTTGGCCGGGATTTTCACCCGGGCATGTTGGCGCTGGGCTTCGGATTCGTGGACAACGTTGGCGTTTACTTGGCTATTCATGGTGTGTAGTTCCTAGTTAATTCAGGCTTGGCAGGGTCAGACCATCATCAGCAACACGGCGACGAAAATGCTGCCGGCGGAGAAGGTCATGGTCCGAGACGACCAGGTGTTGAACCAACGTTGAAAGCTGGCCAAATCGCGGGTCAGTTTGGTGTCCTGGCGGGTCCAGGACTGTTGATCAAGGCGGAAGAACACGTAGATCTTCACCAGCGCGCCCATGATCTGGTTGTAATAGAGAATCACCGGGTAGGCCGGGCCGATCTTGTGGCCGGAGCACGACAGCAGCAGGGTCAGAATCAGGCGGGTGATGCCGATCCACAGCAGGTACGCGAGGATGAATGCGCCGCCGTACTTGAAGGTGGCGATGATTGCCACGGTCAGGCCGAGCAGGGAGGTCCACATCGACACACGCTGGTCGAACAGCACCACGCTGGTGAACAGGCCGAGCCGGCGTATGCCCAGGCCCAGGGCACGGGAGTTCTGGCGCAGGTTGTTGCCGTACCAGCGGAACATCAGTTTGCGGCTGGCTTTGATGAAGCTCTTTTCCGGCGGGTGTTCCACGGTGTTGATCGCAGCGTCCGGCACGTAGAACGTGTCGTAGCCCAGGCGCATCAGGCTGAACCAGCTGGACTTGTCATCGCCGGTCAAAAACTTGAAGCGGCCCAGGCGCCAGTGTTGCAGCGAGTCGCTTTCCACATCGGCGATAAAGCCCGGGTCGGTGACCACGCTGGCACGGAACACCGACATGCGCCCGGTCATGGTCAGCACGCGCTTGGACAGGGCCATGGAGCACATGTTGATGTGGCGTTGGGCAAAGCGCAGCTTGTGCCATTCGCTCATGATGTAGCCGCCGCGCACTTCGCAGAACTCGTTGGTGGTCAGGCCGCCGACATTGCCGAACAGCTGGAACCACGGCACGGTCTTGCGAACCACGCCTTCGGCGAGCACGGTGTCGCCATCGATCACCGCAACCACGGCACGGTCATCCGGCAGGTGGCGGGAGATGGCGCGAAAGCCAAAGGCCAGACCGTCGCGCTTGCCGGTGCCGGCGATGCGCACAAAATCAAGCTTCACATGGTCCGGCGGGTTCATGCGTTCCCACAGGCTTTTCACCAGCAGCTCATCGCTCATTTCCACCAACGAGCAGACCACGGTGGTCGGGAAGCCGCATTCGATGGCCTCGCGAATCACCGAGCTGTACACCTGGGCGGTGGTCAGCGCGTCGATACGAAAGCTTGTGACCATCAGGAATACATGGGATGGGTCGGCGGCTTTGCCCAGCTTGCGCACTTTGCGGCGCAGGTGTGGGTAGACCACGTACAGGAACAGCATGCCGCGAAAGAAATGCGTAGCACCCATCGAGTAGCGCCAGATACCGACGGCGCCAATCAGGAAAATAAAATTCTTCGACTCGGAGTCGAACGTACTCGCCGGTAACAGCAGGGCGAGTCCCATCAGCAGGCTCAAAAACAACAGCCAGCCGGCGGATTGGAGCAGTACGTGTTTTAACTTGGACATAAGCGTCATCCGAAGGTGAAGAAGGCTCCAGGCTGCAAGCGCTGGGGATTGGTACGCTTGCAGCCCGGAACTTGCTGTTGCTGTTACCAGCAAATGCCTTCGGTGCGGCCGCTCACGCTGGTGGCCTTGGACATGAAGCCCACCAGGTCGACCACTTGCTTGCCGTGTGGTGCGTTATGCGCCAGGGCACGGAATTTCTCGTCACGGTTGCCGAGGATGATCACGTCGGAGTTGTTGATCACCGCGTCGAAGTCCGAGTTGAGCAGGGACGACACGTGCGGGATCTTGCCTTCGATGTAGTCTTTGTTCGCACCGTGAACACGGGCGTATTCGACGTTGCTGTCGTAGATGCTCAGGTCGTAGCCCTTGCCGATCAGCATTTCCGCCAGTTCCACCAGCGGGCTTTCACGCAGGTCATCGGTGCCGGCCTTGAAGCTCAGGCCCAGCAGGGCGACTTTGCGCTTGTCGTGGCTTTCGACGATGTCGAAGGCGTTCTGCACTTGGGATTCGTTGCTGCGCATCAGCGAGTTGAGCAGCGGCGCTTCCACGTCCAGGGAGCCTGCGCGGTAGGTCAGGGCGCGCACGTCTTTGGGCAGGCACGAACCGCCGAACGCGAAGCCTGGGCGCATGTAGTACTGGGACAGGTTGAGGGTTTTGTCCTGGCAGACCACTTCCATCACTTCGCGACCATCGACGCCGACCGCTTTGGCGATGTTGCCGATTTCGTTGGCGAAGGTGACTTTGGTGGCGTGCCACACGTTGCAGGTGTACTTGATCATTTCGGCAACGGCGATGTCCTTGCGGATGATCGGCGCGTCGAGTTCTTCGTACAGCGACTGCAGGACATCGCCGGAGGCTTTGTCGAACTCGCCGATGACGGTCATCGGTGGCAGGTCGTAGTCGGCGATGGCGGTGGATTCACGCAGGAATTCCGGGTTGACCGCGACACCGAAGTCGACGCCGGCCTTCTTGCCGGAGCAGTCTTCGAGGATCGGGATGACCACATTGGCCACAGTGCCCGGCAATACGGTGCTGCGTACCACGATGGTGTGGCGGGTGGTTTTGTCACGCAGGACAAAACCGATCTCGCGGCATACCGATTCGATGTAGTTGAGTTCCAGGTCGCCGTTTTTCTTGCTGGGCGTGCCCACGCAGATCATCGACAAGTCGGTATCGCGGATGGCCTCGGCGAAATTGGTCGTGCCGCGCAGCCGCCCGGTCTCGATACCCTGGCTCAGCAGTTCGCCCAGGCCCGGTTCAACGATTGGCGATTTGCCCGCATTGATCAGGTCAATCTTTTCCTTGGAGATGTCCACGCCGACCACTTCGTGGCCACGGGCAGACAGGCAACCGGCACACACTGCGCCAACGTAACCCAAACCAAATATGCTGATGCGCATCGCATTTACCTCTTTGTCATTGAAGACGATATTAATCATGCCAATTAGATGGCCGGAGTTCATGTTTGCAAGCGTCACTGATGCCGCGAAAGTTAGGCGAATAGACGCCGACTTGCCGCGTGCAGGCATGTTGAATAACGAGTGACTAACTATTGCACTCAAGTTGTGCGAAACGTGGCCTTGTTATTGGTGCTTGCCCTGTAATGCAGCCGGCCTTCCTGGGAGAAGGGCCTGGCGCCAGTGCCGCAGAGCCTTGATAGAGGCTTTAAGCCTTTAAATATCAATGCCTTGGGTTATCTCACTGACCCATTAAGGGAAGCTGAGCCTTGGCCTTATAGTGGGTGGCAATGCATCCTTATCGCCGCTCTCAACTAATCGGTTTGTAATATGACCCCTGAGTCAAAGTTAAATGTGACAACTTTGCTACTTCCGTTGGTCGCCATGTAAGTCATCTCTTACAGCAACAGAGAATTTCGTTACCGGTGGTATGAGCGGTGCTTTAGGGTGAAGTTCCTGGCCACTCATCCTGTTTTAGGAAATTTCTTGAAATATTAGAAAAGATGGCACTGGTACTATATTGATAGCACTTGCTATTTGGGCCAGTAGTTACAGGTAGTTGGCGCGAAGGGATAGTTTTGTGCCACTAGTGTTTTAAAAAAGTGGTGCCACTACGAAAAAAATTCAGAAATGTCGAGTGAAAGATTCGTTAGGAATGCGACAGGATGTTTTTTGGCGCCAAATAAATGGCGATCGTTGGCTTGGAATGCAGATAAAAAGGTGGGAGCTG